>JAGAQI010000009.1 GCA_017622795.1 Lachnospiraceae bacterium | reverse complement strand
TGTTATTATCGGTGCAAGAAATAAAGAGCTTATTATATTGGAAGAAGAAATGAAGAAGGTGGCAGCCAATGTTTATGTTACCACTGACGATGGTTCCTACGGCAGAACCGGTAATGTAAATGACTGCTTAAAGTCTCTTATTGCAGAAGGAAAGGAATACAATCATATCGTGGCTATCGGTCCGTTGATTATGATGAAGTTTGTGTGCCTGTTAACCAAAGAACTTGGCATTAAGACCATTGTCAGTATGAACCCGATTATGGTAGACGGTACCGGTATGTGCGGTGCATGCCGTCTTACGGTAGGAGATGAAATTAAATTTGCCTGTGTGGACGGACCGGAATTTGACGGTCATCTTGTAAATTTCGATGAAGCAATGAAGCGTCAGCAGCTGTATAAGACGGAAGAAGGTCGTGCTTTGCTGCGTGAAAAAGAAGGCGCAACCCACCATGGTGGTTGCGGTCATTGCGAATAGAAAGGAGAAATTATAATGGCAGATGTGTTAAAAAGAGTTCCCGTCAGAGAGCAGGATGCTAAGGTTCGTGCAACAAATTTTGAAGAAGTATGCCTTGGCTATAATATGGAAGAGGCTGTGGCAGAAGCAGAGCGTTGCTTAAAGTGTAAGAATCCACAGTGTCAGAAGGGCTGTCCGGTTAATATTGATATTCCGGGCTTTATTAAAGAAGTTCAGGAGAAAAACATTGCGGGTGCATATGAGGTTATCAGCAAATATTCTGCACTGCCTGCAGTTTGCGGAAGAGTGTGTCCGCAGGAGTCCCAGTGTGAAGCTAAGTGTATCCGCGGTATCAAGGCGGAGCCGGTGTCCATCGGTAAGTTAGAGCGCTTTGTTGCGGACTGGGCAAGAGAAAACAACATTCAGCCAAAGGTAGAGGCAGAAAGTAAAGGTAAAAAGGTTGCGGTAATCGGTTCCGGCCCTGCAGGCCTTACCTGTGCCGGTGATTTGGCAAAGATGGGATACGATGTAACCATTTTTGAAGCCCTGCATGAAGCGGGCGGCGTGCTCGTTTACGGTATTCCGGAATTCCGTTTACCAAAGGGTACGGTTGTAAAGAGCGAAATTGAAAATGTAAAGGCTCTTGGTGTAAAAATTGAAACAAACGTAATCATCGGTAAGTCCACCACCATCGACCAGTTAATGGATGAAGAAGGCTTTGATGCTGTATTTATTGGTTCCGGTGCAGGGCTTCCGAAGTTTATGGGTATTCCGGGTGAAAATGCCAACGGCGTATTTTCCGCCAACGAATTCTTAACAAGAAATAACCTGATGAAGGCTTTTGATGAATCCTATGATACACCTATTTTCCGTGGCAAAAAGGTTGCCGTTGTAGGCGGCGGTAACGTGGCCATGGATGCGGCAAGAACCGCACTGCGTCTGGGAGCAACCACTTACATTGTTTACCGCAGAAGTGAAGAAGAGCTTCCGGCACGTGTGGAAGAAGTGCATCATGCAAAGGAAGAAGGCATTATTTTTAAGCTGCTCACCAATCCGACCGAAATTCTGGTGGACGAAAACGGCTGGGTAAAGGGTATGACCTGCGTGGAAATGGAGCTTGGTGAACCGGATGCTTCCGGCAGAAGAAGACCGGTGGTAAAGGAAGGCTCCGAATTTGAACTGGATGTGGATACGGTTATCATGTCTTTGGGTACCAGTCCAAATCCTTTGATTACTTCCACTACAAAAGGTTTGGAATGCAACAGACACAAGTGTATCGTTGCAGATGAAGCCAACGGCCAGACCTCCCGTGCAGGTGTATTTGCCGGCGGTGATGCGGTAACCGGTGCTGCAACAGTAATTCTTGCTATGGGTGCAGGACGCGCAGCTGCAAAGGGCATTGACGAATATTTATCCAACAAATAAAATAATTGACAAGAACCGGATTAAGGAGTAAAATTACACGCGTAAAGGCAAAGGTGTCTTTAAGTTGAAATGACTTAAAGGCATCTTTGCCTTTTTTGCGTGTAAACACTAAAAAATATTGGGAGGAAGAGCAGAATGCAAAAAGGCGAACAATTATATGAGGGAAAGGCAAAGAAGGTTTTTTTGACGGAGGATCCGGATGCGCTGATTGTTTCTTACAAGGATGATGCAACTGCATTTAACGGACAGAAGAAGGGAACAATAACAGGCAAGGGAGTCATTAATAACCGGATGTCAAATTACCTGTTCCGGGTTATTGAAAGGGAAGGAGTACCTACCCATTATGTTCAGGAAATTAGTGACAGGGAGACGGTAGTGCGTAAGGTGGAAATTGTGCCACTGGAGGTAATTATTCGAAATGTTGCTGCAGGAAGCTTTTCCAAGAGACTTGGTATATCGGAAGGTACGGAGCTGGTAGAACCGACCATCGAATTTTCTTATAAAAATGATGAACTGGAAGATCCGTTAATTAACAGTTATTTTGCAAAGGCTTTGAAACTGGCAACACAGGATGAAATAGAAACTATTAAAAAATATGCGTTTATGGTAAATGACATTTTAAAGGTAGAGTTTTTGAAAGCAGGACTTCGCCTGATAGATTTTAAAATAGAATTTGGTCGCTTTCACGGAAAAATTATTCTGGCAGATGAAATTTCTCCGGATACCTGCAGACTGTGGGATGCAAAAACCGGAGAAAAGCTGGATAAGGACCGTTTCCGCAGAGACTTGGGAAATGTGGAAGAAGCATATATTGAGGTTGCAAAGAGACTGGGAATTGAAGTGGAAGAGGAGAAGAAATAAATGATGAGAACAGAGGTATATCAATCCCCTTTATGTGAACGTTATGCGAGCAGGGAGATGCAAAGCATTTTTTCCAATGACCGCAAATTTTCTACCTGGAGAAAACTGTGGGTGGCACTGGCGGAAAGTGAGCAGGAATTAGGTCTTCCTATCTCTGATGAGCAGATTAAGGAAATGAAGGAGCATCTTTGTGACATAGACTATGAAAAAGCGAAGCAGTATGAAAGCGAACTGCGCCATGATGTTATGGCCCATGTGCATACTTTTGGTGATGCATGTCCTAAGGCAGCAGGTATTATTCATTTAGGCGCAACCTCCTGCTATGTGGGAGATAACACCGATGTGATTTTGATGCAAAGCGCTCTTGTACAGATAAAGAATCTTTTATTAAATGCGATAGAAGCGTTAAGTGAGTTTGTGATGCAGTACAAAGCGTTGCCTACCCTTGCTTATACCCATTTTCAGGCGGCACAGCCGACTACTGTCGGAAAAAGAGCCTGTCTTTGGCTGAATGATTTGCTGTTTGATCTGGAACAGCTTGATTTCCAACTGAATAATTTGAAGCTGCTCGGCTGT
>JAGAQI010000092.1 GCA_017622795.1 Lachnospiraceae bacterium | reverse complement strand
TGTGCCGGAGCATCTGCTTTACAGCTTGCTCACTACAGAAGATAGTTTAATTGCAAAGCTGTTTGAGAAGATGGAAATTTCGCCGGAAGTATTTTTGGCACAGTTAAATGGCTTATTGAATAAGAGACCAAAGGTGTCCGGCGGGCAGGTATATGTCGGCAATGATTTAAACAAGGTGCTGATTTATGCTGAGGATGAAGCAAAGCACATGGGTGATTCCTATGTGTCCGTGGAGCATTTATTCTTAAGTCTTTTAAAGAACAGCGGCAGGGAATTAAAGGAACTGTTTAAAACCTTCCGCTTGGATAAGGAACGTTTCTTAAAGGCACTTGCTGAAGTTCGCGGCAACCAGAAGGTAACCACTGACAATCCGGAGGCAACCTATGATACTTTAGAAAAGTACGGTTATGACCTGGTGGAACGTGCCAGAGCGCAGAAGCTGGATCCGGTCATTGGCCGTGATTCCGAAATCAGAAATGTTATCCGCATATTATCCAGAAAGACAAAAAACAATCCGGTGTTAATTGGTGAACCGGGTGTTGGTAAAACTGCGGTGGTGGAAGGTCTTGCCCAGCGTATTGTGGCAGGGGATGTGCCAGAGGGATTAAAGGACAAAACCTTATTTGCCCTGGATATGGGTGCTCTCGTTGCAGGTGCCAAGTACCGCGGTGAGTTCGAGGAACGTTTAAAGGCAGTTCTTGAGGAAGTAAAGAAGAGCGAAGGAAAAATTATTCTTTTCATTGATGAGTTGCATACCATTGTGGGGGCCGGAAAAACCGAAGGCTCCATGGATGCTGGCAATATGTTAAAACCAATGCTTGCCCGGGGCGAGCTGCATTGTATCGGTGCTACCACCTTAAATGAGTACCGCATGTATGTGGAAAAGGATGCGGCATTGGAGCGTCGTTTCCAGCCGGTGCATGTGGACGAACCGACGGTGGAGGACACCATCTCCATCCTGCGTGGCTTAAAGGAGCGTTATGAAGTTTACCACGGTGTAAAAATCAATGATGGCGCTTTGGTTTCCGCAGCAACACTGTCCAACCGCTACATCTCCGATAGATTCCTGCCGGATAAGGCTATCGACTTGGTGGATGAAGCCTGTGCGTTAATTAAGACCGAGCTTGATTCCATGCCGACGGAATTGGATGATGTGAAGCGCCGTATCATGCAGATGGAAATTGAAGAAGCTGCCTTAAAGAAAGAGGACGACCGTTTAAGTAAAGAGCGCCTTTCTAACCTTCAGAAGGAGCTGGCAGAGCTTCGGGAAGAGTTTGCCGGACAGAAAGCTAAGTGGGACAATGAAAAGGCATCCGTAGAACGCGTTCAGCGCCTCAGGGAGCAGTTGGAAGACATCAATGCGGAAATTGCTATGGCAGAGCGCAACTATGACTTAAATAAGGCGGCTGAGTTAAAATACGGCAAACTGCCGGAAGTGAAGAAGCAGTTAGAGGACGAAGAAGCAAAGGTGGCGGCAGAGGGCCATATCCTGGTGCACGAAAATGTGGATGAGGAAGAAATCGCAAAGATTGTGTCCCGTTGGACCGGCATCCCGATTGCCAAGCTTACCGAGAGTGAAAGAAACAAAACCCTGCATTTAGATGCAGAACTCCATAAGAGAGTCATTGGCCAGGACGAGGCAGTGGAAAAGGTGGCAGACGCAATACTCCGTTCCAAGGCTGGCATTAAGGATCCGACCAAGCCAATCGGTTCCTTCTTATTCCTCGGTCCTACCGGCGTTGGTAAAACAGAGCTTGCAAAATCCTTGGCGGAAGCCTTGTTTGATAACGAGCAGAATATGGTCCGTATCGATATGAGTGAGTATATGGAGAAGTATTCTGTATCCAGACTCATCGGAGCGCCTCCGGGATACGTTGGTTACGAAGAGGGCGGACAGCTCACCGAAGCGGTGCGCAGAAAGCCTTATTCTGTAGTGCTTTTTGACGAAATCGAAAAGGCACATCCGGATGTGTTTAACGTGATGTTACAGATTCTGGATGATGGCCGTGTTACCGATTCCCAGGGCAGAACTGTGGATTTTAAGAACACGATTCTTATCATGACCTCCAATATCGGTTCCCATTATCTGCTGGACGGTGCTAAGGAAGACGGCAGCATCGATGAGGCAAATGTGCAGATGGTAATGAATGAGCTCCGTAGCCACTTCCGTCCGGAATTTTTAAACCGTTTAGATGAAATAATTACATTTAGCCCACTGACAAAATCCAATGTTTGTGGTATCATGGAATTGTTGATTTCCGATTTGAACAAGCGTCTTGCCGACAGGGAAATTTCCATCCGTATGACGGAGGAAGCAAAGAAATTTGCCATTGCCCAAAGCTATGATGCAGCTTACGGTGCAAGACCGTTAAAGCGCTATCTGCAAAAGACGGTGGAAACTATGAGTGCCCGCCTGATTTTATCCGATGCGGTGGCACCGGGTCAGACCATTGTGCTTGACGTGGAAAACGGAAGTTTAACCGCCCGTGTCGAGGCGTAATGTAACTTCAAATTCTACTGCTAAAGCAGAAAAATAGAATATGAAAACAGCAACGGCAGAAAGTATTTTTTCTGCCGTTGTACTTTTATGAAACAAGGAGGGTTTATAATGTTACCACAAAGTTTGGTAAAAGAAGCACTGGTAATTGCCTTATCCACCGGTGCGGATTATGCGGAAGTGTTCGCAGAACATACCAACCAGAAGGCCATTCAGATGGTATCTTCCAAGGTTGACAAAATTGAGGATGCAGTAATTGCGGGTGTAGGCATCCGTGTATTTCAGGGAACCCGTTGCGTTTCCGGTTCCACTTCTTCCTTAGAAAGAGGTGCTATCCTTGCCTGTGCAAGAAGAGTGGCAGATGCTCTCGGAACAGGCAGTGCAGCAATTGCGGATGTAGTACTTAGAGAACGCCGCTTCGGCGACATTCATCCGGTAAAAATTGTACCGGTATCTGTAGAGAATTCGTATAAGATTGATTTCTTAAAGGAAGCATGTTTAGCAGCAAAGGACTATCATCAGGATATTTCCCAGGTGACCGGCTCTTTCCTGGATGTAGACCACAATATTTTAATTGCAAACAGTGAAGGATTATTTGCCGAGGATCGTCAAATCCGTACCAGAATTGCGGTCAGTGCCATTGCCAGCAAGAACGGCGAAAACCAGACCGGAAGATGTTCACCGGGTGCCAGAGTCGGCATGGAATTATTTGATTTATTCCCGCCAAAGGAAGTTGGTGTGGAAGCAGCAAGACAGGCGATTACCATGATTAATGCCGGTTATATCGATGCAGGTGTTATGCCGGTTGCCATTGAAAACGGTTTCGGTGGTGTTATTTTCCACGAAGCCTGCGGACATGCATTGGAGGCATCCTGCGTGGCTCTCGGACAGTCCGTATTTGCAGGAAAATTAGGACAGCAGATTGCCAACGAAAAGGTTACCGCTATTGATGACGGTACTATTCCAAACGGTTGGGGCTCCATCAACTTTGATGATGAGGGTACTCCTTCTCAGAGAAATGTGCTGATTGAAAACGGTATCTTAAAGTCCTACATGGTAGATAAATTAAACGGCAGACGTATGGGTATGGCTTCTACCGGTAACTCCCGTCGTCAGAGCTATGCTTATGAGCCAACCTCCCGTATGACCAACACCTTTATTGCTGCCGGCAATGACGAGGATAAGGATATCATCGAATCCATGGAATACGGTTTATATGCAAAGAGCATGGGCGGCGGTTCCGTAAATCCGTTGACCGGTCAGTTCAACTTTGCGGTAGATGAAGGCTATATCGTAAGAAACGGTAAGATTTGTGAAGCAGTACGTGGTGCCAGCTTGATTGGTAAGGGCTCCGATATTCTGATGAACATCGATATGGTGGGCAAAAATGTAGATCGCGGTCAGGGTATGTGCGGAGCTTCCTCCGGCAGCATCCCAACCGACGTTGGTCAGCCGCTTATCCGTGTATCATCCATTACAGTAGGAGGTCGCTAATATGAATTATCAGGAATTTAAACAGGCAGTAATCGCAGCTGCAAAAGAAAAAGAAGTAAAAGATTACGAGCTTTATTATAGCGAATCTGCAGAAACCCAGACCGAAATTTTTAAGACGGAAGTAAAGGGTTTTACCACCGGTTCCAACTTAGGCGTGTGCTTAAAATGTCTGGTAAACGGTAAGATGGGTTATGCTTCCACAGAACACTTATCGGAAGAAGAGGCAGTGTCTTTAGTAGAGCGTGCTTTGGATAACGCAAAGTCTATTGAAAGTGAAGAGCAGGCATTCATTCATACCAAGGGCGATACCTATGCGGTGCTTGAAAAGGAAGAAGTGAAGCTTCCGACTGCTACCGAGGTAATTGATTTTGCTCTGGATTTACAGAAGCAGATTTACGCTACCGACAGCCGTGTTGTAGACGGCACCCAGGCGTATGCCGGTTTTGTGGAAAGTAAGACCGCTTTGTATAACTCTAACGGTCTTGATTTGGAAGACAGTGCAGCATTCTCGTTTACCTATGGCATGGCAGTAGTAGCCGAGGGTGAAGAAATGTATGACGGAATGGAGGTTTCTTCCGGTAAGTTTGATTCTTTCGATAAAGAAAAGATTGCTGCGGAAGCAGTAAAGGATGCGGTAGATACCATCGGTGCTGAGCCGGTACCAAGCGGTAAATATCCGGTGGTGTTCTCCAACAAGGTTATGGCAAGCATGTTATCCACATATGCTTCCGTATTCTCTGCAGAGGCAGCTCAGAAAGGCCTTTCCCTGTTAAAGGGTAAAGAGGGCGAAAAGATTGCGGCAGACATCGTAACCTTAACTGACGATCCAATGAGAGCAGACGCTTTAGTAAAGGCAACTTTTGACGATGAAGGTGTTGCTACTTACAAGAAGAACGTGATTGAAGGCGGTCAGTTTGTGACACTGCTTCACAACCTAAAGACAGCGGCAGTGGCAGGCGTAAAAACTACCGGTAACGGCCATAAGGCATCCTATGCGTCTAACGTAGGCATCCGCCCATACAGCTTCTATATCAACCCGGTAAAGGGCACCTTGGAAGACTTAATGGCAGAAGCGGGCGACGGCATTTACGTAACTTCCGTGGAAGGCATGCATGCCGGTGCCAACCCAATCACCGGTGACTTCTCCTTGGCAGCTTCCGGTTTCTGCATTACGGATGGTAAGAAGGGCAAGCCGGTAAAGAGCATTACCGTATCTGGTAACTTCTTCACCTTGCTGAAAGAGATTGCCAGTGTCGGCGAGGACTTAAAGTTCAATCCGTTTGCACTGGGAAGCAGCAGATGCGGTTCTCCGTCTGTACTGATTAAGAAAATGACAATCGCAGGCAAATAAAACATACTCCCGGGTGTTCCGGGGTATATCAGATAAATAAAGGGCGGTTACAAAAGATTTTTAGTCTAAACAGTATCCGTGTTCGCCTGCCTCCTCCGATAACTGTTTAGATAAAAATTTATTTTTGTAACCGCCCTTGCTTTATGTTGTAAAAAGCCCCGGAACACCCGGGAGTATGTGGTTAACATTACCTGCGATTGTCATTTGGCGTGGTAGAAATGTGGAAAAATCAAATACACTATTCTTAACTTAGATTAATTATTATTTGACAGAGGAACATGTAAGAGATAGAATTATCTTAGAAAATAAGTTTTAGGGGAGGCGAACAAATGAAAAAACTTAGTTCACAGCAATTAAGGACCATCCGGATTTTTACAATAATTATCGGAATGCTGATCAGCTTTGTTATCTGGCTGTTTCTTCCGGATGTACTTACTAACAATGCTTTATTTCATGTGGGTAACGGGAAAACCGGTTCAAAGTGGGGCGCCCTTTTATTAGTGCTGATACCACTGTTCGGCTTTATCCCCGGTCGCATGGAGGAAGAAATTCATACCAAAGACTCGATGGAACAGGTTGAACTTAAGGAAAAGTTTGATAGGAAATCTGAAGAAATTCAGCTTGCTGTTGCACTTTTATGTAGTGTGGTAGCATGTCTTGTCATGCTGTGCGGACTTATTTTATGTTAGAATAATTGAAAACACCACCTGCAGTTAGGGCAGGTGGTATTTTTATTTTTCGTATTTTAGTTGAAACTTTTAATCCAAGTCACTAAAGAATCATGCCAAATGTTTTCTGTGACATCCTTCTTCATTTGCTCGGTGACAGGACCATTCTTTGCCATGCGTTCTATGATAGCGGCTTGAAGTTCTTCTACGGTCATTTCTTCGTAAGGCTTGTTTGGAACGGCGACCGGAGCTTTTGCGGGTTCCGGAATCTGTTCGGAAATAACTTCCGGATGTGGTTCCGCTATCGGAAGTTCAGGCTTAATCACTATGTTCTCAACAGGTTCTTCCGCAACATTCATCAGTGCTTCTTCAGTCACGATTTCTTTCTGCGGCACATATTCTTTTCTTTCCGTAACAACCGGTTCCATTACTACATCATAGGTTTCTTTCATTTCATCTGCCGGAATCCAAATTTCACCGGAGCAGGTTTTTAAGGTGACGGTAAGAGAACCGTTATTTGCAGAAAGCTTGCTACCGGACAGGGCGCCTACGTATTCAGTGCAGTTTCCTGCGGCTACGGCAAAGGTTGCTTCCTGATTGGCATTATTTACGGTGATAATGACAGACTGGCCGTTATAATTTCTGGCAAAGGCATACTGACAGTTAGTAAGTAAAAGCTCTTTATATTCACCATACGAGAGAGCAGGTGTATTCTGACGTAGTTTACCAAGTGCCGTAATCAGGCGTGTCTGCGGATTTTCCACAGGAGCGTTCGGAAAATTGGATAATTGCAGAGCAGGGCGCAGGGAGTCGTCGGAAAAACGTTCCTTTTTGCCTTCAATGCCAAATTCCGAACCGTAGTAAACGGAAGGAATGCCCGGCAGAGTATACAGCAAAATATGCACCGGTGGAAAATGGTTTTTATTGATCAGCTTGGACCAGATGCGTTCCACATCATGGTTATCCACAAAGTTATAAAGCTTCAGGCCACCCATGTCGTTTAAACGTTTTACGGTGTGGGCAATTTCAAAGTAATTGTAGTCGTTGTGCCCGGAATATAGCGCTTTGTGCAGATGATAATTGGTTACGGAATGCAGGGTATTTTCATTTGCCCAGCGGTTGTAGTCGCCGTGGATTACTTCGCCCATAAGCCAGAAATCCGGTTTCACCTCATTTGCGACCCGACGCATGCATTGCATGTAATTAAAATCCAATACATCGGCAGCGTCTAAGCGGATGCCGTCAATGTCAAATTCGGATACCCAGAAGCGGATGACATCGCAGATGTAATTTTGTACCTCTGGATTGTGCTGGTTCAGCTTTACCAAAAGGTTGTAACCGCCCCAATTTTCGTAGGAAAACCCATCGTTATATTCGGTATTGCCCCAAAAGTTTACGTTGCAGTACCAGTCTTTGTAGCGGGAGTTTTCCCGGTTTTGTTGAATGTCCTTAAAGGCAAAGAAATCTCTGCCGGTGTGGTTGAATACACCATCTAAAATAACCCGGATGCCTTCTTTGTGACACTTAGCAACGAAGTTCGTTAAGTCTTCGTTGGTGCCAAGACGGCTGTCCAGCTTCTTGTAATCGGTAGTTTCGTAGCCGTGTCCCACAGATTCGAACAGCGGTCCGATATAAAGTGCATTACATCCGATGGACTTTATATGGGAAATCCATGGAAGAAGTGTATTTAAACGATGCTCCGGCTCTCCGTAGGAATTTTGTTTCGGAGCGCCTGTAAGCCCCAGTGGGTAAATGTGATAAAAGACTGCCTCGTCATACCAAGCCATAAAGTTACGTCTCCTTGTTTTTGATAAGAAAAGGACGCAGCACCGCATATATGCTGCGTCCGATATAGATTATACTATATTTTGTATTTGGATTCAAGCTTTTGATGAGTTACTTTGCTTGGTTATATACCTGGCCATCTTTCAACTCCAATCCTTTTGCTTTAAACAATTCGGAAACGGAAACAATCTGCCAGCCTTCAGCTACCAACTGCGGAATCAGTGTTTCCATGGCTTCTGCGGTAGCGGCGTAGGTTTCATGCATCAGGACAATTGCACCGTCTTTTTTCTGGGTATTGATGGTATTCATGATTTCATCTGCAGTAGCACCGGCCCAGTCCTTGGTATCGATGCTGCAGTTAATCATTGGTTCACGGACAGTGGAGCGCACGGTCTGGTTAGTACCAAGATACGGCGGACGAATCAGGAAATGTTCTAATCCGGTTATGGCGGTGAGTTTATCAGCACATTTCGCAATATCATCCAGCATCTTTTCCGGTGTTAACGTGGTTAAATCGGTGTGGGAGTAGGTATGATTACCGATTTCGAAGCCCATATCGTAAGCACGCTTAATTTCTGCTTCGTTGGTTTTGTTGATGCGGTTGCCCCAATAGAAGAAGGTGGCATGCTGTCCGGATGCAGCTAAAGCATCCTGAATACGGATGGAGTAGGAGGTATTGGCAGCGCCAACCGGTCCATCGTCAAAAGTAAAAGCAATCATTGGCTTTGTCGTATCAATCCAGGATACATCCGTATTATTTTCCCAAATACCGGTGTCGTTCGGGTCAACCGGTATCGGAGTGGCAGTAGGTGCGGTCGTGCCGGAGTCATATCCTGCCTTCATATGGAAGGTGACGGAATATACATTGGCAACAAATCCGGAGTAGTCACTCATTTCGGTGCAGGCCATTAAACCGATACCGGCTACCTTAGTAGTAAGAACCGGTGATAAAACATGGTCAGCAATTCCGTTTGTCATTCCGTCATAACGATGGAACACTTCGGCAAAACTTTCATCATAGAGCTTGACACAAAGGTTTCCTACTTCACTTTTCATTTTTACGGTAACGCCGGTACAGTAGCTCATATCCAGAGGCATAGGTAAGCTTAGCTTAATTTCCTGATACAGTCCGTTGAACTTTAAGGAAATAGAACCGTCCGCTTCTATGGTATAATCGGTACCGTAGGACTGATAGTAGGCCAAATCGTTAAAATTGTAGGTTAAATCGGCAGGACCGGAGGTTTCCGGAGCTTTTGTAGGTTCCGGAGTCGGAGTAGCGGTAGGTTCCGGAGTAGCGGTAGGTTCCGAAGTAGCGGTAGGTTCCGGAGTAGCGGTCGGAGCTGTGGTGGCGGTAGGTTCCGGAGTAGCGGTCGGAACAGTAGTAGCGGTAGGCTCCGAAGTAGCTGTCGGAGCTGTGGTGGCAGTTGGTTCTGCATCAGTGCCGGTGGAATTTCCGCAGGCACCCAGGCATCCCACGCCAAGGCATAAAACCGAAAGCAACGCTAATACTCTTTTTTTCATAATTTCCTCCTTTTACATCTGACGGTAATAACTTAAGAAATCCTTTAACTTGCCCATGGCATCTTCCAACACTTCCACACGTGGCAGATAAACTACACGGAAGTGATCCGGTTCGGACCAGTTAAAGCCGCGGCCGTTGATAAGCAGAAGCTTCTTGTCGCGAAGTAAATCCAACGCAAACTTCTCGTCGTTTGTAATATTGAACTTTTTAGTATCAATCTTTGGGAAGATATAAAAGGCTGCTTTTGGCTTTACGGCTGTAATGCCCGGAATGTCGTTTAATGCTTTGTAAACATATTCGCGCTGTTCGTAAATACGTCCGCCCGGAACAATGTAGTTCTTTACGCTTTGATAACCCCACAGGGCGGTTTGTACGATGGACTGTGCCGGAACATTGGAGCAAAGGCGCATGTTGGATAACATGTTTAATCCCTGGATGTAGTCTCTTGCGACATTTTTGTTGCCGCTTAAAATCATCCAGCCGATACGGAAGCCGGCAATCATGTGGGATTTGGACAAGCCACTGAAGGTAACGCAGAACAAATCCGGAGCCAGGGAAGCAATGGAGATGTGCTCTAAGTCGTCCATAACCAGACGGTCATAAATTTCATCGGAGAAAATCATTAACTGGTGCTCTCTTGCGATGGCAACAATCTGCTCTAATATTTCCTTTGGATACAGGGCACCGGTAGGATTGTTCGGATTAATGATAACAATGGCTTTGGTGCGACTGGTTACTTTCTTTTTTATGTCGTTGATATCCGGGTTCCATTCGGACTGTTCATCACAAATGTAGTGAACAGCCTTACCTCCGGCAAGTGTTACGCAGGCGGTCCAGAGAGGATAGTCCGGAGAAGGAATTAATACTTCATCACCGTCATCCAGGAGGGCGGACATACTTAAGTTAATGAGCTCACTGACACCATTACCGGTATAAATATCGTCCATAGTTACATTTGGTATATTTTTTATCTGGGCATACTGCATGATTGCCTTTCTTGCTGCAAATAAGCCTTTGGAATCGGAATAACCTTCGCAGTCGGTTAACTGACGGCGCATATCATAAATAACTTCATCCGGAGTACGGAAGCCGAACGGTGCCGGATTACCGATGTTTAATTTTAACACCTGGGTTCCTTCGTGTTCCATTCTTGCTGCTTCTTCTACAACAGGACCTCTTACATCGTATAATACATTTTCTAACTTGTTGGATTTTTTAAATTCTCTCATGCTGCTGCCTTCTTTCTGATTATGTGAATTGAACTTTTTTGTTTCGGATTCGTTTGTTTTTTGCATATGACCGGCCGGTTTTTCTGCCTCTGCCTTGCCAAGCAGCCAGTCCGGATCTACGCTAAGCACATCGGCTAAAAAATGAAGAATTTCTTTGCGGGGAACGGTTTTTCCGGACACATACTGACTGATGTGGCTTTTACCCAGTTTGATTCCTTTTTCCTCAGCCAGTCGGACAAGTTCCACTTGTTTTATTTTCTTTTGCTGCAATAATTCGTTTAAACGTGTCGCAAAAATTGAACTTTCCATAGGGGCCTCCTTCCGATGTTAATGATTCTTTTTTTGATTATATAGGAGAATTACAAAAAGTTCAATAGCTAATTTGCAAAAGTTCAATTTTGCTATTGGACAGAAGTAGCAGTGAGAAAAAAGTTCAATTTTATGATTCCTTGACGTTGCCGGGAAATCATGTTAAACTAAATAGTTAGTGCAAATAGAAATGTAAGAAAAACAAGGAGAATTATTTTATTTATATGAGATTTGATGAAATGGAATTACAGGCACCGATTTTGCGTGCGGTGCAGGAGATGGGATTTGAAGAAATGACACCGATTCAGGCAGAGGCCATTCCGGTAGTTATGACGGGCAGGGACATTATTGGTCAGGCCCAGACCGGAACGGGAAAAACTGCGGCTTTTGGAATTCCGATGCTGCAAATGATAAATCCAAAGAGCAGGGCACTGCAGGCGTTAATTCTATGTCCTACCAGAGAGCTTGCCATTCAGGTGGCAGAAGAAATCAGAAAGTTAGCTAAGTTTTTACATGGAATTAAAGTACTCCCGATTTACGGCGGGCAGGATATCAATAAACAGATTCGTTCTTTAAAGGGCGGAGTACAGATTGTAATCGGTACTCCGGGCCGTGTGATGGACCATATGCGCCGCCACACGTTAAAAATGGATCAGGTAAAAATGATTACCTTAGATGAAGCGGATGAAATGTTGAACATGGGATTCCGTGAGGATATTGAAACCATTTTACAAGACTTGCCGGAAGAAAGACAGACATTATTGTTTTCGGCTACCATGCCAAAACCGATTATGGAAATTGTGGCGAACTACCAAAAGGATGCGGCGCTGGTCAAGGTAGTAAAGAAAGAATTGACGGTACCGAAAATTGAACAGTATTATTATGAAGTAAGACCGAATACAAAGCTTGAGGTGCTTTGCCGTCTTTTGGATATGTATGATCCGAAGCTTTCCCTGGTGTTCTGCAATACCAAAAAGCAGGTGGATGAACTGGTTTCCGCTCTTCAGCTCCGGGGATATTTTGCGGAAGCCCTGCACGGGGATTTAAAGCAGGTACAGCGTGACCGTGTGATGGAGACCTTCCGAAGCGGAAAAACCGATATTCTGGTAGCAACGGATGTGGCAGCCAGAGGTATTGATGTAGATGACGTGGAAGCGGTATTTAACTACGACATTCCGCAGGATGATGAATATTATGTGCACCGTATCGGAAGAACCGGTCGTGCGGGAAGGACCGGAAGAGCTTTTAGTTTTGTGGTAGGCCGCGAAATTTATAAGTTGAAGGATATTATGCGGTTTTGTAAGACGAAGGTGCACTTGCAGCCGATTCCGTCTTTGAATGATGTCAGCGCCATTAAAGCGGAAAAAATTATGGACCGTGTATTTGAAGTGATTGAGAATAATGATTTGGAAGATATGCTCCGGATTATTGAGGATAAAGTAAATGAATATGATATTTCTTCTCTGGAGGTTGCAGCAGCGTTTTTAAAGATGCAGATGGGTGATTCCGATGCAAGCCTCGAGCAGGAAAAAGGTATGGAATTCGGAGATACCGGTGCGGAAGCCGGAATGGTTCGTCTGTTTATTAATCTTGGTAAAAAGCAGAAGGTACGTCCGGGGGACATTCTTGGCGCCATTGCCGGAGAAACCGGCATGCCGGGTAAGTTAATCGGCAGCATTGACATGTATGATAAATATACTTTTGTCGAAGTCCCGAGGGAATATGCCGCAGAAGTAATTCAGGTAATGAAGAATGCCAAGATAAAAGGCAAGAGTATTAACGTGGAACCGGCAAATAAAAAATAACAGAATAATTATGACGAAAGAAACTTGTGTAACAGGAGAGAAAATAAAATGTTAGAACGAATTAAGAGTTTATTTAAGGCTACGGATATGACCGTAGGAGTTCCTTGGAAGCAGATTGTTATGTTTACCCTGCCGATGTTAATCGGTAACATCGCACAGCAGTTATACAGCACAGTGGATAGTATTGTAGTCGGTAAATATGTAGGTGATAATGCGTTATCTGCAGTCGGAAGCTCTGCACCGATTTTGAACTTATTGCTGGTGTTGTTTGTCGGTATCAGTATGGGCGCCGGAATTCTGGTAGCCCAGTATTTCGGAGCGAAGCAGAGGGAAAATCTTTCTTATACGATAGGTAACTGTATTACTCTGACCGGTATTGCATCCGCTATTATTATGGTATTAGCGGTATTTGTAACCCGCCCGCTGCTTGTAATGTTAAAAACACCGGAGAGTATTTTGGACTGGTGCCATGGCTATCTGCTTATTTTACTGGTAGGATGTATCGGTAGTGCGTACTATAATATCTTAGGCGGTATCCTCAGGGGGCTTGGCGATGCTTTTTCTTCGTTGGTTTATCTTCTGGTAGCAACAGTGATTAATATTGTACTTGACTTGCTGTTTGTAGCGCAGTTTAACATGGGAGTTGCCGGTGTAGCATGGGCTACCATTATTGCCCAGGCAATTTCCGCTATTCTCTGCTATCGCCGTTTGACAAAGATGATGGAACATTTTGATATGGGCATCAAGTACATGAAATTGAACAAGAAATTTTCTATGAGCGTAATTAAACTCGGATTGCCTTCCGGTCTGACTCAGGCGATTATGTCCCTGGCTATGATTACGGTACAGTCTTTAACCAACAGCTTTGGTGAAATGTTTATTGCGGCCAATGTAATTGTAATGCGCGTGGACGGTTTTGCCATGCTGCCGAATTTCTCCTTTGGTACGGCAATGACTACCTATGCAGGTCAGAATGTAGGTGCAGGAAAGAAAGACCGTGTTATTCAAGGTGCAAAACAAGGTACCTTAGTAGCGGTATTGACTTCCACCGTAATGACCGGTTTGATTCTGTTGTTTGGTAAGCAGTTAATGGGTATTTTCACAGATACCAAAGAATTGGTTGAATTAAGCCGTAACATGATGGGTATCATTGCAGCAGGCTATATTGCCATGGCAGTAACCCAGAGTTTATCCGGTGTAATGCGCGGCGCAGGAGATACTTTGACTCCGATGTGGATTTCTCTGTTCACAACGGTTGGTGTGAGAGTACCTTTGGCATATTTGTTAGTTCATTTGAGTAAAACACCGGAGCTTCCGATGGGTGATAAGAAATTTGTATTTGTTTCCCTTTTGTGCTCCTGGCTATTGGGTGCATTGGTAACTTTAGTATTCTACCTGAAAGGTAAATGGAAGAAGATTGCGTTTGGTGATCCGATCACAGAAAGATAATGAGGAAGCAGTATGGTAGCATGGGGAAAAGAAAATGTTATACTGGTGAAGCCGGATGAGTCCTTCGCGGAGGAAATACGTTCTTTTCGGGAAGAAATGATTTTGGCGGGAAGTTCTATGGATGGTACGGGGGTTCTGCGCCGTGTAGAAGACCCGCTCGAGTGGTTAAAGCAGAATGCCCTGAAAGAAAATCCTAAGACAGTACCGGAGAACAAAGTCCCTGCTACCCAGTTTGTTCTCACGGATACCGATACCGGACGCATCTACGGAATGTTGCAGGTGCGTCATGAATTAAATGAGTACTTACGGAAATTTGCGGGACATATCGGTTATTCCGTGCGACCGACAGAGCGAAGAAAAGGATATGCGAAAAAAATGCTGAAGCTGGCGCTTATCTATTGCAAGGAAACTCTGGGCTTGAAGCGTGTATTGATATCCTGTCTGGTGGACAATGAAGCAAGCCGCAGAACAATTCTTTCCTGCGGTGGTATCTTCGAGGAAAAAGTATACGAACACATCGAAGATGTGTGGCTGGAAAAATATTGGATAACCTTAGAATGATTTGGATTTGTCCGGCGTATTGCCGGAGGAAGGAGCATACGATGAAAAATTATGCAGTAATTACCGGAGCAAGTGCCGGCCTTGGAACAGAATTTGCAAAGCAGTTGGCTGATAAAGGATACAAACTGATTCTGACTGCGAGAAGAGAAGAAAGACTGAAAGCCTTAGCAGAAAGCCTTCCGGTAGAGTGCGTGATTGTTCCGGCAGATTTATCTAAAACAGAGGAATGTCTTCGATTCTTTGATTTAATAAAAGATTACAAAGTGGACATTTTCATTAACAATGCAGGTTTTGGCGATTGCAATTCTTTCCTGGAAAGCGATCTTGACATGGAACTGGATATGATTGATGTGAATGTGAAAGCAATGCATACTCTGTGTAAAAAAATGCTGCAGAAAATGCAGAAGGAAAATCACGGATATATTTTAAACGTAGCTTCTTCTGCAGGTCTGCTTCCGGCAGGACCTTATATGGCAACCTATTATGCAACCAAGGCATATGTTTCCAGCCTGACCCAGGCAATTGCGCAGGAATTAAAGGAAATGGACAGCCGGGTATATGTGGGAGCTCTTTGTCCGGGACCGGTGGATACAGAATTTTATGATGTGGCAAATGTGGAATTTACGTTAAAGGGAATTACTCCGGAATACTGCGTGGAATATGCATTAAAGCAGATGATCAAGCGTCAGACCGTAATTGTACCTACTTTATTGATGAAAGCCTCTACGCTGGCAAGTAAGGTAGCCCCAAGAAGTCTGGCAGTTAAGATTACCTCCGGACAGCAGAGAAAGAAGTTAGGGAAATAAAATGATTCTTTTCTATGTGCTCTGTATTCTTTGCCTGATGGCGGGATGCGGAAACAGTGTACCTGTTGATATTACACCTGCACCGACAAGCACACCGGTTCCTACGGCAACAAGTACCCCGGTACCTACTGCAACACCGGTGCCGACAGCTACTTCTACGCCGACTCCGGAACCGTTGGATATCACGGTCTGCTTTGCGGGTGATATTTCTTTAGCAGATAATGCGGTGACAATACAACAATGGGAAGCTGCCGGACAGGATCTGGGTATGTGTGTTTCGCCGGAACTCTTAGACATTATGAACCGTGCAGATGTTATGTGCATCAACAACGAGTTTACTTTTTCTGACCGGGGAGAGCCTATGGAAGGCAAGGCGTATACCTTTCGGGCAAAACCGGAACGGGTGTCTCTTCTTTCGGAAATGGGTGTAGACTTAGCCTTATTAGCCAATAACCATGTGTATGACTACGGAAAGGAATCTATATTGGATACCTTTGACACACTGGAAACAGCAGGAATCGGTTACTTTGGTGCAGGGAGAAACCTGGAAGAGGCAATGAAACCGTATTACGTGGAAGCAGATGGTATTACCATTGCATTTGTAGCTGCTTCCCGGGCGGAAAAATATAAAATGACACCTCAGGCGACAGAAACGGAACCGGGCATTTTACGGTGTTATGATACGGAGCTGTTTTTAGAGGTAATCCGGGAGGCTGATGCCAATGCGGATATTGTACTGGCTTGTGTGCATTGGGGCACGGAATACAGTACGGTTTTAGAGGAAGTGCAGCTGATTACCGGAAAACAGTATTTGGATGCCGGTGCAGATGCCATCATTGGTTCCCATTCCCACTGCTTACAAGGTATGGAGTTTTATGAAGGAAAACCGATTATTTACAGCTTGGGGAATTTTTGGTTTAACAAGAGAACATTACCGACGATGTTGCTTTCAGTGCACATTACGGGGGAACGGGAGGAACCGAAGCTTTCCGTGAAGGTTATTCCTGCAATTCAGGAAAATAATACGACGACTATTTTGACAGAACCAGAGGAGATGGAAGAACTATATCAGTATTTGGAAGAGATTTCTATTAATGTGGAAATTGATTCCGATGGAGTCCTTTGGAAAGCGGAATAGAATGTATGCTACACATAAAAGTTCACAAAAAAGTAAAAAAATTGTAAAAAATTTAGTTTTCGCTGTAAAATTATTGAAAAAACAATACAAGTTTGGCATAATTGGTAGTACAAGGATGTACTATGTACTTTTATTAGGGTTAGGGAGAACATGTATGGGTACCAGCAGAAGAGTAGCCCGCGCGTATGAGAACAATCTTTTGATTACGTATGACAGGGCATCGGGAAAATTTAATTATCCTCCAAAAACAGGAGAATTTTTATGGGGAACCTATGATGAAAGACCGTTATGGCAGATTTTCCGTGAGGATGATGTGGCATCAGAGCTGCCTATCCGCAAAATGGAAGAAAAATTCCGGGAGATTGTTGCTTCTGAAGACCAGGAAGTATTCTTTGGAGAAGTATACTTAAAGGGAGCGGATGGTGTTCGCCGTTGGTATTGTCACGGATTTGCCATTCCGGTGCCGGGAGGTCCAATTACCATTACCTTCACAGATATTCAGGAGGAACTGGCGGAAATAGAACGCGGTGGTCGTGACACCTTAACGGGATTACTGCAGCATAATACATTTTGCGACGCGGTGGAAGATGTTCTCCGTAAAGATGAAAAAGGAATTTTAGCCGGTGAATATGCACTGGTTTGTTTTGATGTGCTCCGTTTTAAAGCAGTGAACGATCTCTTCGGTAATGCGGAAGGCGACCGGCTGTTAAAACATATTGCCTCTGCTCTTGAAAAAACATTAAAACCGGATGATTTTTCCTGCCGTTCCAATGCGGACCGTTTTATTTTCTTTACCAAAACATCCGGAAAAGAGTTGGGAATTCTTGTAGACAGGCTGCTGAACCGTATTGCAGAGTATGATCTCCCGTTTGAGATTATGTGCAATATGGGTATCTATGTTACCTGTGATACCGTGCTTCCGGCAGGTATGATGATTGACCGTGCTCTTCTTGCCCAGTCAACAATTAAAGGTAGCTATAACGTAAAAGTAAGTTATTATCAGGAGTCCTTACGTGCAGCCATGCTGACGGAACAGGACATTTTAGGTATTGCCGGTGTGGCGCTGGAAGAAAAACAGTTTGTACTGTATTATCAACCTCAGTATAATCACGCAGATGGTACCATTATCGGTGCTGAGGCACTGGTCCGTTGGAAGCATCCGGACAGAGGCCTTATTTCACCGGGTATCTTCATTCCGATTTTTGAAAAAAACGGGTACATTTCCAAATTGGATTTCTACGTATTTGAACAGGCTTGTGATTTTCTGCATCGTTGTAAGGAGCAGGGTCTGCCAATCATTCCTGTTTCCACCAACTTCTGCCGGCATGATATTTTCCTGACGGATTTTGCGGAAAAACTGGAGGAAATCCGTAAGAAATATGATGTTCCGGCAAATTATCTCCGGGTAGAGATTACGGAGTCGGCGATTATGGGTGGTAATGAGCAGGTAAACGAAATGATCAAGCGCCTGCATAGCTATGGATATATTGTAGAAATGGATGACTTTGGCAGCGGATATTCGTCATTAAATGTTCTGAAGGATATCGAGATGGATATTATCAAGCTGGATATGTTATTCTTGTCGGAAGAAACAAATAACACTCGCGGCGGCACAATTTTGAGTGCAGTTGTGCGTATGGCAAAATGGCTGAAAGTACCGGTAATTGCTGAAGGTGTAGAAACCTTGGAACAGGCGGATTTTCTGCGAAGTATCGGCTGCAATTACATTCAGGGCTACTTATATTCCAGACCGTTGCCGGAAGAACAGTATGTGGAACTGCTGAACGGAAGTGTTGTAAGTAATGTGGACTCGCAAATGCATATAAAAGAAAATATGAATTCTTGCGATTTTTGGAATCCGAAATCACAGGAAACCTTAATTTTCAGTAATTATGTAGGTGGGGCTGCTATCTTTGACTACCATAATAATAAACTGGAAGTGCTCAGAGTAAATAAAAAATATTTAAAAGAAATGGGCATGAACCTGACAGAAAAAGAGATTATTGAAACAGATTTGCTTTCTACTTTTGACGAGGAAAACAAACAAATATATGTTAACATGTTGAATCGTGCCATTGAAACAATGGAGGAGCAGGAATGCGATACCTGGCGCACCGTATTTTCCAAATGCTGCGGCGAAGAGCATATTTGCATTCGAAGCAGTGTTCAGGTAATCGGTACGAGTGAAGACAGTTATTTGTTCTATGCCATGATTCATAATGTTACCAATGAAATGCAGCATTATTATGAATTGCTGGAAAGTGAACGACGTTTTAAAATAGCCAGTGAACAAGTAAACATCTATTACTGGGAGTATAATGTAGCAACGAAAGAAATGCATCCGTGCTTCCGTTGTATGCGTGATTTAGGGCTTCCGCAGGTGCTTGGCAATTACCCGGAGAGTGCTTTTGAAATGGGAGTATTTCCACCGGAAGTTCATGAGATGTATCGTGACTGGCACCGTCAGATTGAAAATGGTGTAAAGGAATTGGAGGCTGTCATTCCATTAACAGAAAACAGAGTTCCGTTCCGTGTTCGTTATACTACAGAATTTGATGATGCAGGCAGACCAATTAAAGCCTATGGTTCGGCGGCATTGGTGGTGAAAGAAAAGTAATGGAAATTTTGCAAAAGTATGAGATTAGAAAATCCAATAAACAAAAGTCCGTTTTTATTGATTACATGAAGAAACGGTTGGAGGCAGCAGGCTACGGAGCAGAGGATATTACGGTGGAGGAAAAAGGTCATGGCTTGTTCAAAAGCCGCAATATCGTGGTAGGAAATCCGGCGGAAGCAGAAATTCTCTTTGGCGGACATTATGATACCTGTGCCTGGATGCCGTTTCCGAATTTTATGGCCCCCACCAATCCGGTGCTGTTTTGGGGATATCAGATTCTGCTAACGGTTTTGATTTTTGTGACTGCAGCGTTAGTCGGCTTTCTTGCAGGACTTCTTTGTGGCAATAATGGAGCTGTAGCATACTTTGGTTTTTTAATTGCGCTGATTGTGTTAATGATTCAGCTGATGTTTGGATTTCGGAATAAACATACGGCGAACGACAATACTTCCGGAATCATTACGTTGACGCATCTTTTAGAAAACCTGCCGGAAGAACAGAGAAAAAAGGTATGTGTGATATATTTTGATAACGAAGAAAAGGGATTATTTGGCTCATCTTTCTTCTACAAAAAGCATAAAAAGCACATAAAAGAAAAAATACTCATCAATTTGGACTGTGTGGGAGACGGAAAGAATATTGTCACCATGGCAGACAGAAGATGCAGAAAAGATGAAAAATACCGGCTGTTTACAGAGGCGCTGAATCAGGAGGAAAAGAATTTTGATGTAAATTATCTTTGCAGAAAGATGAAATTTATGATGTTTCCTTCGGATCAGATGAATTTCAAAAAGGGTATTGGTGTGTGCTCACTAAAAAAGTCTCCGATAGGATACTATGTGGCAAGAATTCATACGTATTTTGATACCAAATGCCGGAAGGAAAATGTGGAATATTTAGTAAAAGCAATGTGTTGCTTCGTGGAGAAATTGTAAATCAGGAATAGGAAACAGAAAGGGAGACTGCTTTAATAAAGCAGTCTCCCTAAATTATTTAAATATTTACGTCGTTCTTTAACCAGTCGAGAACTTCTTCTACGGTTGCAAAATGACCTTCGATAACTCCGGTTTGAGAGCGCTCTGTGTTTTTCTGCGCCTGAACCTTTAACATAATGCTCTTACCTTCGGCAAAACCAAATGCTTTGCAGCCGGCTTCTACGAATGCCTGAGTCATGTGAACAAGCTGTGTGCCTTCTGCCGGAGAAACAGGACTCATCTGGGAACAGTCAGCAATGTATGCCCAACCGGTGGACTTCCATGCTTTTGCTTCGCCTAAGACAGTTTCTTCTAACCATTTTAACTCATCGATATTAGTCTTTCCAACCCCGGCGGAAAGAACAATGTGTCTGCCGGAAATAGTTTCTACAGACTGGGCTCCGTTTTTTTTAGCCATAAATAATTCTCCTTCTCATGCGTAATATGTACACTTTTGTGAACATTTTATATTATATCATGTCATAAGTAGAAATACAATGAGGGAGAGAAATAATTAATTATTTAGTATCTTTTTTTACCAAATTTTCTGTGCGGATATAGTATTCCAGTAAACGGATAAGGTATTCCGGGGCATGACGGTTGTCACGTTCCCATTCGGTAACGGTGCGGTATGGAATATCAAAATAATCGCAAAATTCCCTGCGGTTCATACCGGTAGATTCCCGTAATTCTTTAATTTTTCTGCTGCATTCCATATCCATAATGATTTCCTCCAAATAAAGTAATGATGATGTAATTATTTTAGCATAGGATGGCAGAAAAGACAAGAGAGATGGTAAATGAATAACTACCCATTGTGTGTGATGAAACATGAAATCCATTCGGAATTCGCTTCGCTACTTCCTCATGGATGGCGGTCGGCCAGACAGTTACGCTGTTGAAATGGGTTATAAACAAATATTTCGCTTTGACGCTATTTCGCATGACAGTATTGTCATGCGAGGACTTCGTCCTTAACGAAGAAAAATATAAAAACGCCCGTGTGAACAAGCTCACCGGGCGTCCTTACATTTTTCTTCTATAGCGTCTTCGCTATGCTATGAATGCGAAATATTGTATTAACCGAAGTATCTATTTAATAAACCTTCGAATGCCTTGCCATGTCTAGCCTCGTCGCGTGCCATTTCATGAACAGTGTCATGGATAGCGTCAAGGTTTAATTCCTTAGCTCTCTTAGCAAGGTCGAACTTACCTGCAGTTGCGCCGTTTTCTGCAGCAACTCTGAGTTCTAAGTTCTTCTTTGTGGATGGAGTTACCACTTCACCGAGTAATTCAGCGAACTTTGCAGCGTGCTCTGCTTCTTCCCAAGCTGCCTTTTCCCAGTAGAGACCGATTTCAGGGTAACCTTCTCTGTGGGCTACTCTTGCCATTGCAAGATACATACCAACTTCATGACACTCGCCTTCGAAGTTAGCGCGTAAATCCATGAGGATATCTTCGCGAACACCCTGTGCTACACCAACAACGTGCTCTGCTGCCCAGGCCATCTTTTCATCCTGCTTGTTGAACTTTTCTGCACCTACGTGACATACCGGACATTCAGCAGGAGCTGCGTCACCTTCATGAACATAACCACAAACACTACATACATACTTTGCCATAATTTTAATCTCCTTTTCGTTTAAATAATTTATATGCTTCTTTTTATTTTTCTTTCTTGTAACAAAATCAGTAATTGTTACTGATTTGATATTATCATATGTTTTTCTGTTTGTCAACACCTAAATTAGTAATTTTTACTAATTTTACAATTTCCACATTTTCCATTAAATAAAACGGTGTGTCCTTCAATGGTTCCGTCGAAGCCGGCGGCTGCCAGAACATCGATGTGATTCATTGGTTCGATATCTAAGTCGATAACCCTGCCGCAACCATTGCATAAGAAGTGGTAGTGGGGCTTCGGGTTGCCATCGAACCGGTCGGAACCGTCGCCGCAGGATAAACGGAGGATTTCTCCCTCGTCCGCTAAAAGATTTAAATTGCGGTATACCGTGCCGAGACTGACATTAGGGTAGTTGATACGGACATTGGTATAAACCGTTTCGGCAGTGGGGTGCTCCTTAGTACTGCACAGGTAATCGATAATTGCCTGGCGCTGTCTGCTGAATTTGACACCTGCCATAGAAAACCTCCCTTCATAACAATAATGATAATTATTACTATTATTATAATCAATGACAAAGAATCTGTCAATATAGTATTGATAAAAATTCTCAACAATTTTCTTTTATGGAATATATTGACAGAATGATATATTAATGATATCATTTTGATATCAAATAAGGCTGATTGGGAATTAGAGAAAGCAAGTAAATAAGTTTAAGGAGGTTTTATTATGGAAGAAAAAGTATTACAAGGTAAAAAGAACGGTATGTTAGTATTGTTGGTGAATCTGTTGGTATTGGCAGCGGCCATTGCGGGCTGTATCCTCTGTGCAGTGCAGGTAGAAAAGGGAAACTCCCTAATGGTGGCACCTTTGGTTCTCTGTATTGTTATCATTTGTCTGGGCTGGATTCCGTTATGCGGTCTTAGGGTATTAAAGCCACAGGAAGCAGTGGTGCTTACTTTGTTTGGTAAGTATGTGGGTACATTAAAGGAAGATGGCTTTTACTGGGTAAATCCATTCTGTACCAGTTATAACCCGGCAGCGGCTACCAAGTTAAACCAGAGCGGTGACGTTAAGGTGGCGGCTACACCAACAGCGGAGTTGATTGATAAAAAGATTCCGTTAAAGATTATGACCTTAAGCAACAGCCGACAGAAAATTAATGACTGCCTTGGTAATCCGGTGGAAATCAGCATTGCGGTAACCTGGAGAGTAAAGGATACAGCAAAGGCGGTATTTAATGTAAATAATTATAAAGAATTCCTTTCCTTACAATGTGACAGTGCTTTAAGAAACATTGTCCGTTTATATCCTTACGATGTATCTCCAAATGTGGATACCACCGGTGACGGCATTGCCGATGAAGGAAGCCTCCGTGGTTCCAGCGATGTGGTAGCAAAGCGTATCAGCGATGAAATCCAGCAGCGTGTAGAAGAAGCGGGAATTGAAATTATTGAAGCAAGAATTACTTATCTTGCATACGCAACAGAAATTGCGGCAGTAATGTTACAGCGTCAGCAGGCGTCTGCCATCATCGATGCCCGAAAGATGATCGTGGACGGTGCCGTTGGTATGGTAGAGATGGCGTTGGAGCGCCTGAATGAAAAGCAGGTAGTGCAGTTAGATGAGGAGAGAAAAGCAGCCATGGTCTCCAATCTGTTAGTGGTTCTTTGCGGAAACCGCGATGCACAGCCAATCGTAAATTCCGGAAGCTTGTATTAAATTATGGCAGACACAGGGAAAAAGCAGATTCCGCTCCGATTATCAGAAAAGTTGTACAACGCCATCGCTGCGTGGGCGGAAGACGACTTCCGATCGGTGAACGGACAGATAGAATACTTATTAACAGAGTGTGTGCGCCAGCGCAAGAAAAACGGCAAGTATGTTTCTGACGAAATTGATGTGCCGCCGGAACTGGATATTCAATAGGAGAAAGCCATGGAATGCAGGAAACCCTGTATTTCATGGCTTTTTTAGGCTGTTACCGTTGTGTCAACACGTATTTTTTCAGATGTTGCTTTCCTTATTTGCCGGTTTGAAGTACAATGAGGTTGCTGCAGCAAGTACGACAAAGAAAGGAATGACAGTTATGGCTGAGTTTGGAGAAAACTTAAAAAGAGTAAGAGAAGAAAAAGGACTGACACAACAGACCCTGGCAGATAATTTATATGTTACGAGACAGGCAGTATCCCGCTGGGAAGGAGGATCCCGCTATCCGGATTTGATGACGGCAAAAAAGATGGCGCAGTTTCTGGAGGTTTCCTTAGATGATTTATTAAAGGATGATGATATGAAACTTTACGCGGAGAAAAATGTTATTTTGGAGAGTTCTACCGCAAAAAGGGGACAACTTATTTTATTGTCTCTGGCATTTATGAGTGTATTGGTTCTAAGTATTATACAGTTGACCAGCTTTTATTTTGCAGAGGGAGACATATTAGTATATAACAGCGAAACACCAAAATATTTCCTGCTTACTATTTTGCTGGGAATCAGTTTGGTAAATGCGCTTTTGGACAGAATCAATGCAAAAACAGCGTTATTGATTTACGGCAGTTATTTTGGAATATCACTTCTGCTTGGACTGGTTAATGTGTTTGGTTATGGCTTGCCGGAGGGCACATTACCGATATTTTTTATCGTAAGAGGTATCCTGTTAAATTTATGTTGTCTGCTCTTGTGCATCCGTTTTTTCTCGGGAAAGAAGATGATGAGTCCCATTCCGGTTTACATTGCCAGTGGTATATATGCAGC
The DNA here is from genome assembly GCA_017622795.1 of Lachnospiraceae bacterium. Lineage (GTDB taxonomy): Bacteria > Bacillota > Clostridia > Lachnospirales > Lachnospiraceae > SIG299. Next base: position 915 of record JAGAQI010000092.1, on the reverse strand, counting down.
TGTTGGAATTGCTTGCTCTTTTGCAGCATATTTCCCGGAGATACCAATGCATGAGTATCGGAATCTGTTAATGGATGGTATGCTGGCTTTGTTGGAAAATCTGATAATGCTTGCCTTGCTCGTTGTAATGGCGTATACCCTTCACAGAAAGCGTAAATTAAGTATGAAATAAAAGATATATTTAAGAAAAGTTGCCGTATTTGCGAGGTTCATTCACAAATACGGCAATTCTTTTTACTGTCAAATTATCAATTTAGAATTCACAGGCTTTTTCCAATATCTCTACTAACTTCTGTAATCCTTCTCTATCTTCTTCATCAAATCTTGCCACTATCGGGCTGTCAATATCCAGTACACCAACGATGTTACCGTTTTTGCGAATCGGCAGTACGATTTCCGAATTGGAAGCAGAGTCGCAGGCAATGTGTCCCGGAAATTCGTGAACATCCTTTACCAGCTGGGCTTCTTTGGTGGCAAGGGCAGTGCCGCAGACACCACGGCCGGATGGAATGCGGATGCAGGCGGTTTTTCCCTGGAACGGGCCAAGCAACAAATATTCTTTGCCGGTAGTTTCATTGGTCTGGGTTAAGTAAAATCCTGCCCAGTTAATATCTTTTAAGGCATAGAATAATAGTGCAGAGCAATTTGCCAGGTTTGGAATGGCATGGGGTTCGCCGTCGGTGAGGGCAGTGAGCTGTTCTGCCAGTAAAGTATAAAGTTCACTCTTGTTTTCGGGATAAACATCCAAATGGGTTTCTGACATGTATTTTCTCTCTTTCTATAATACTATTATCCAGTGTACACTATTTTCTTAAAAACCGCAATAGTTGGGCAAAACACGGCGGGTTCTGTGTTGTGCTATTCCGGTAAAATACGATATGCTATCTTTAAGAAAAAGATTGGGGGTATATCTAT
>JAGAQI010000091.1 GCA_017622795.1 Lachnospiraceae bacterium | reverse complement strand
TCAGCCACTTATCAAATCTGGATTTTTTACTGGAGTCCGATTTACGCATTACCAATACACCGCGTAACACTACCGCAAAAATCACTCCCAAATAAATCATTCCGAACAAAGTGGTAAGCTTTGGTTTTGTAATCATCCATAATAGATAAAACATTAAATATATAAATAAAAAAGCAAGACATACCATGCCCACAATGGCCCAGCGGTTGTTCATTTCCTTTGCGGAACTTACATCTGTGAAAATTTCATATTCTTCCTCCGGCTTAGATGCATCGTACAGCTTACGGAAATAGTGCCAGCCGTTAAAAGTGCTGTTTACATACTCCCACCCCTGCTCTCTATAGGTTTCAATATAACGTCCCTTATCTTCGATGCTTGGTTGGAAATCTAACTGGTAACGGTACTGAATATCCGGATTTTTCTTAAATTTGTTAGAAAACAGACCTCCGCCCCGAATCAATTGCCAGCCCTGCTCGGACATTTTGTTCAAATCTTCGATTTCCAATTCATAATTCCATGCGGAATAAAAACCGAATTTTCTTTTATATTTTCCCATGTTAATCCTCCCTTCTTATACACTTTCCAACATGCGTCTGAGTCTGGCAATCTCATTCTGCAGTGCTTCTTCTCCCGCTGTTGTTAAACAGTACAAACGCTTTCTCTCCATGCCCACACCGTCGGACATGATTTCTTTAATCCAGCCCTTTTTCATCATGTTGCTGGTGGCTCCGTACATGGTACCGGAACCAATGGTTACCTCGCCCTTTGACAACTGTGATGTCATCTGCATAATACCGTAACCATGGTTTGCTCCCTTGGATAAGCAAAGTAAAATATAGTAGTAGCTTTCTGACATCGGTTCACTCTTTTTCATGAGGTTACTCCTTTCCCACTTAAATTTGTTATTCTCCCTGATAGCACATGCTATATCGGCGCTCGTTATGTCGCCTTACGATATATATCATAACACGACATATGTCGAGTGTCAACATATTTTTATATTTATTTCATGACGTTCGTAGCTTTGCGGAGGGTTCCAAGAGGTTTGTCACAGGAGGTATGGGTACTACCGGCGTTTTAGCTATTTGTCTGAAGTGGCGGAGAAAGGTAAAAACTTAACAGAAGTTAGTTGCCAAAGCGTCCATAGGACGCGTTAACAAAAGGGTAGTAAGGGCGTCTCTGGAAAACACAAGTTTTCCGAGAGCGCCTTCACTACCCTTTTTATAAAGTGCTTCGCACTTTAATTGGCAACTAACTTTAGCGAAATATAACTCTCCCGCCACTGAGTTATAGTAAAACGCCGGCGGTACCCATTAATCACCTTTGTGACAGGCCGATTGGCAAACCCTCCTGCAAAGCTTAAGCGTCTGAAAAAGAAAACATACGAAAAGAAGAGGACTGCATGACTGCAATCCTCTTCTACTCCTCTCGCTATCACAATCTTATAACTTAAACTGCCCAACCATGTTATCCAGGGAAATTGCCTGTGCGGACAACTCCTCACTGGTAGCAGCAACCTCCTGTGCGATTGCGGAATTTCCTTGTACAACTTCGGAAATCTGCTCTACACCAAGTTCTAACTGCTCCATCATTTCTGCCTGCTGGATAGAATTCTTGCTGGATGATTCCGCGCCCTGTGCCAGCTGATTCAGACCTTCAATAACCTCCTGCATTACCTTCGTGGTACGTTCCGTAATCTGGTTACCCTGTTCTACCTCTGCAAGGGAGGACTCAATCAGCTTTCTGGTATTGACCGCAGACTGCGCACTGTCTTCTGCCAGCTTTCTGATTTGGTCAGCTACGACTGCAAAGCCCCTGCCCGCATCACCTGCTCTGGCCGCTTCAATTGCTGCATTTAAGGAAAGCAGGTTGGTCTGGGAAGCAATTTCTTCGATTTCGCCAATGATATTTACAATTTCCTGAGAGGTGGAGGTAATGCGCTCCATCGCCTCAGTCATATGGCTCATTTCCTCGTTACTTGCCTGTGCTCTGGAAACAACATCTAATGCCATAGCAGCTGCACCCTGACTTACTTTTGCATTTTCATCTACCTGTCCGGTTACATCCGTAATGGTAGCTGTAAGTTCTTCGATAGAGCCTGCCTGGTCGGTTGCTCCTTCCGCAAGATTTTGCGCACCATCTGTCAGCTGGGTTGCACCAAGAGATACCTGAGCCGCTCCTTCTTTAATTCTGTTCAGTGCATCAATCATCTTCAGCTTCATGTCACGGGCAGACAAAATAAGACTCTTATATTCTCCTACATAAGCACTATCTCCAATTTTGGATGCAACCGTAAAATCACCACCGGCCATTTTTTCCAAAACATAGCCTAAATCGCCAATAATGGCAGCCTGAGCTTCCACAATCATTCTGGTTGCTTCTGCCAGTATCAGGGTTTCATCCTTTGTGGTTACCGTTGGCACCTCGGTATGTAAATCACCTTCCGCAAGCAATGCTAAACGTTCTGCACACTGATGAATCGGCTTACCGATAGAATTGCCCAGCTTTCTTGCCATTGCACCGGCAACCGCATTTACAACCATAATACTGATGAAAATGATAATAATGCTGAGTACTGTTGTACCGATAAACTCTTTCTGTACTGCACAAATAGCCAATGACCAGCCGTTATTATCAAGCGGCACATACGCTGAAATTTCCATGTGTCCGTCATACCAGTAGCTTCCTGTTCCGGTTTCGCCTGCAATCATTTTTCTTTCGATGGCAGCCAGCTTCCTTAAGGAAGAATCTGTTTCTGAATCTTTTATGGTGTTCTCTGCATTAAGTACCGATTCATAATCGCTGCTGGCAATGACATCACCGTTTTTATTTATTATATAAGCGCTTCCGCCGTCACAAACAAGCAGGGAAGACATGATATCAGAAAAAACATTCGCATCTGCTGTTACTACAATAACACCGATTATTTTACTTCCCGGCACACCGTTTTTCCATAACGGTGCAGCATAATTGATAATTACGGTTCCCATCTGCTCCTGATAGATAGGGTCATTGGTACAAGTCACACCGGTTACTGCTTTTTGGAAATACTCTTTATCAGCAATGCTGTAATTTCCGCTTCCCAGTATAGTGCCGTTTACATCAAAAATATTGGCGGATAACCAGCCATACTTATCCTTATAGCTGTTCAATACGTCAATTTTGTCTTCGTCAGCAGCTCCCTCAGAGCCAAGATCCGGCATGGTTCCCAGCATTTCCACCTGACTGAGTAAAGCTTCCAGCTTTGTCTGCACGTGGGCTCCGGATTCCTCCGCAATGAGCTCCATGGAATTCTCCAGATTGGAGATGGTGGAGGTATACGTTAAAACACAGGAAATGATACCTACCAAGAACAAAGCTATCCCGACTACAGCCAACATATTGTTCTGAATCTGCCCACTAATTGTTACTTTTTTTTCTTTCTTCTCCTTTTTCATTACGAACCCCACTTTCCTTTGTAAAATCAATATATATTTATTTTAACAAACCTATCGCAATTTTTCAATTATTTTGTGAATATTTTCTCTAAATATCTAATTATTTCAGTCGCAACCCGCTTGTTATCTGTTTATGCAAAAGAGGAATACTGGTTATTTCCGGCCGGGTCGTGGTATTGCTTCGCAACACCACGAATAAAACGGCTCGGAAGTGCGTAAGGCAGCTTGCAGCTTATGCAGGCTTTTATCTTTTTGTATGCGTTTCTTTTACGACATTCGCAAGCTTTGCGGACGGTTCCAAGAGGTCTGTCACAGGAGGTATGGGTGCTGCCGGCGTTTTAGCTATTTGTCTGAAGTGGCGGAAAGTATGAAGATTTTTGCTCAAGTTGGTTGCCGATTAAAGTGCAACGCACTTTATAAAAAGGGTAGTAATGGCGTCTCTGGAAAACCCGTGTTTTCCGAGAGCGCCTTCACTACCCTTTTGTAAAAGCGTCCCTTGGACGCTTCGGCAACTAACTTCTGATATATTATACCTTTCCGCCACTGAGTTATAGTAAAACGCCGGCGGTACCCATTAATCACCTTTGTGACAGGCCGATTGGCAAACCCTCCTGCAAAGCTTAAGCGTTGTAAAAGAAACGCATACAAAAAGAGGCCTGCAAAGCTGCAAGCCTCTTCTACTCCTCTCGCTATCTGGGTGTTATCGCATAAACGCACCGGTATGTGTATCGGTTGCAAAAGTCACCGCATTATAAAGCACCAGAATATCGGTAACTTTGTGCTGCATGATAAACTGGGAAACCGGCATATTGAAATACCGGAAATCCACTAAATACACCTTTTCGTAATTGCCCAATGTAAGCGGTGCAAAGCAGTGGGAATAGGAATCCTTGATAATCAGCAGGGTTCCCTCGCCTTCACTGTTGGATGCAATTTCCGTCAGGGCATGATTACCATCCAGATAGTAAGAATACTTATCCTTTTGGCTTAAAAATTCATCGTTGTATAAAGAATCAAACTTCTCTGCCATATCCAGTGTCATTTGGATTTTGGATGGTGTATCCGGCAAAGTAACCGTGTACATACTGTCCTTACTAAGTTCCAAATTTAACTTAGAATAAACCGTACCGAGGAAATCATCCGAAACCTCAGTGAAGGTTGCATCAGAAAGTGCCGGAACCTCAAATCCTTTTGCCTCACAGTACGCCTGATAAGCATAAAAGGCACCAAGGCTGGTCCAGTGATGGTCTGTTTTGTAATAAATGTACTCGTCGGCATGCTCTTTTAAGACGTCACGCACATCTACCGCAACGCCTTCCGGTAAAGATGCGTACACCTCATCAATAAGGCCGTTTTGGTCAAAGCCTTCCGCAAAAGGCGGAAGCTTATCAAGCAGCACTTCGGACGCAGTCGGTACCAGCATTACCTTTACGCTGTCTTTACCAAGGCGCTTGGTGTAACGCTCTACAAATTGCATCAGATAGTTCTTGCTTTTTTCCAGCATTTCAAAATCTATTTCTGAATCTTCATGGCGCTCGATGAGATATCCGTCTTTGCCCATGTAAACTCCATTAATATCCTGCTTGTTCAGTGCCATTTCCGTTAATGTTTTCAACTGAATCCACTCATCGCGAAGGAAAAACTGATCGGTAATATAGGTTTCATACTCCGACATAAACTTTCCTTCAAACAACTTCTCCCAGGAAAACTCCGGTGCTGAAGCCAGTACACGGTTCTCATTTTCGGAAAAGGTACGCTCCGGCCACACAAAAGTCACAGCCGTAAAACCAAACACCAGTAACAGGAACAGGATGATAATGGATTTGGAATATTTTCTTGTTTCCATAGTATTCTCCTCCTATCCTAGAACCGGAAATATAAGAACGGGTTGTATGTTGCATCTACCAGATATGCAGTAGAAATAATAAACACTACTGCTACAAAGGCCAGCTGTAATACTGTGGAAACCGTACCTCCGAGCGTGATTCCCCTCTTTTCTGCAGCCGCATTGTCTGCTTTCTTCTTGCCTTCCAGCAGATTCATAACCTTCATTGCCCACTGTCTTGGATAAGGAGTGGATGCCAGAATCAGAATTACCAGCATCACCGCATAACTAAGAAGCAGATACATTGTTTCTCCATTCACAAAGCCGGCTCCGGATAAGCCAAACATCGCCTTCATATATTGAATCACTTTGCCCATATCATCGAATGCAAACAGAGCCCAGCCAATCCATACAATTACCAGGGTATAAACATGGGAGAATATTTTATGCTTCTTTAAAAATTCTAACCACAGGAACTTCTCCAAAATGAGGAATACACCAAAGTAAACACCCCACAAAAGGAAATTCCAGCTGGCGCCGTGCCAGATACCGGTAAGCAGCCAAACAACAGCAATGTTACGGATCTGCTTCTTTAAGCCCTGACGGTTACCGCCCAGCGGAATATACACATAAGAGCGGAACCAGCTGCCCAGGGAAATGTGCCAACGTCTCCAGAACTCGGTAATACTTCTGGAAACATACGGATAATCAAAGTTCTCAAGGAAACGGAAGCCAAACATTCTTCCAAGGCCAATCGCCATATCCGAGTAACCGGAGAAGTCAAAATAAATCTGGAATGCAAAGGCTGTAATACCAAGCCAAGCCATAAGTACCGGCACCTCACCTACTCCGCGGGCACTGATCATGTCCCAAAGAAGACCGATATTATTCGCTAATAATACTTTTTTACCTACACCGGTCATAAAACGCATTACGCCCGTTGCAAAGTCATCTAAATTTTCTTTTCTGCCTTCTAACTGCTCAGCTACCGTGTTATACGCAACAATAGGTCCGGCAATTAGCTGTGGAAACAGTGCCACATATGCACCGAAGGAAATGATATTCTTCTGCGGAATGGCATCTCCACGGTAAATATCGATGGTATAGGACATCGTCTGGAAGGTATAGAAAGAAATACCAATCGGCAATGCCAGCTCAAGGAGCGGAATTTCCACACCCGGAATCAGGTTTAGGTTGCCGATGATAAAGTCCGTATACTTAAAAAAGCCAAGCAGGGAAAGATTGATAATCATAGAAGATATCACAAACAGCTTCGCTTTTTTCATTTCACCCTTTTGCTTGTATTTATATACCAAAAGGCCATGGGTATAGTCTACAACCGTAGAAAATAGCATAATCACCACATACACCGGTTCTCCCCAGGCATAAAAAATCAAGCTTGCAATAAATAAAATTGTATTTCTGATTTGCTTTGGTGCTATAAAATATAATAACAGCACTATCGGTAAAAACCGGAACATAAATAAAATACTACTGAATACCATACTCTCACCTGTTATTTGATTTCAAAATTTGCCATATCGGTTAACACAAGTTCTGCGCAACCGTTTTGTACAGATGTCTCATTTTCATACTTGGACAAAATTCCGGTTGCGGTCAATGTTATTCCGACCGTAATTTCTTCACTGATTGGTTCTAACATATCCCAGCGGATACAGACTACGCTTCCGTCCGCATATTCCGGTGCGGATTCATCAAAGACCAGTTGCAACCAGATGCGGTTTTCTTCCGTGTCAATGCGTTCCACAATACCGGTAAATGTCACAGTTTCTGCCACCGGACCGATACGGAATTGCGTAATACCGCCCGCATCTTCACCAAATTCGGAAGTCAGTGCAATGCCGTAGTCCCCGTTATCCGGCTGCGAAACCTCACTTGGAATCCGGTTGCTTCCGCTTCCAAGAACCAGGGAACCCACTCCGGCCAATCCAATGCAAACGGCAACCATGGCGGCAATTCTTGTGACCTTTGCAGTCCAATTCACTTTCATAACCTTTGTTTCTTTTTCTTCTGTATAGACAGCGGCTTTTTCGTAAATGCCCGCAATAAACTCTTCGTTGGATTTCATACTTCACACTCTCTAAAGCATATGCTTTATTCCAATTTACTTTGCAATTTCAGCAGCAGTGCCTTTCTTGCCCGATGAGCAAGCACTTTGGCCTGGGGTTCTGTTTTTCCCATAACCTTTGCTGCTTCTTTTAATTTCATTCCCTCTAATTCCGTTAATACCAAAATCCGCTGGTACTCTTCTTTTAACCCGTCCAGCGCCCGGTACAATTCTTCTTTTCCTTCCTGTTCCAGCATATGAAGTTCAGGACTGTCGGAACCGGACATGGCGGTTTCTTCTTCCTGATGAAAATCGGTCAGAACCTCCCGCTGACTCTTTCTCACATAATCCACTGCCTTATGATGACCAATGGTATACAGGTAGGTTTTAAAAGAAGCCTTGCCCGGCACAAAACGTTCTTTGTGGACGTATATTTCCACAAAAGCGTCCTGTGCCAGGTCTTCGGCAATTGTTATGTTTTTAATTATTTTATTCAAATAGTAGATTAGTCCGTCCTTATAGCGGATAACCAGATGTTCAAAACCTGTGTTATCCCCGGCAAGAAATACGGAATAGTCCTTTTCGTCTTCTGACATGGCGGTCCTCCGTCAAATTGTGATGCAAGTTCATAGTCCATTAACTTATATCATATCATATTCCGACAGAAAACCGCAAGTGGGCATATCTGGCTACAAAGCTTATTCCCAAATACCAAGATAGCTCTGAAGAGCGTAGATTGCATTCATGTTCATGTTTTCATAATACTGAACAAGTTCCTCGTCTGTGTAAATACCCCATTCTTCCGGATTATCTACTGCACCGCCGAGAATGGAGAAGCACACAAAGTCACCAACCTGAGCTACTGCTGCAGTTTTTACTCTTGCCTCATTCATCGGATACTGGAAGGATTCTTCTACTAAATATCTCTTATACTCGGTTAATGCTGCCAATACCTTTTCTGCATTTCCTTCGGAAGGGTCAACTAAAATTAAAGTATCTGCATTGGCAGAAATCATCGGAACTTCGATAATGATTTCATCTACCCAGGCTGCATCGATTTTTAAAGTATCTGCAAGGTAGGAACCAAGATATGCCTCATCATCCTGTACCTTTACGTTTGGATAGTAAGTGTTACCGTACCATTTTACGATTTCGTTACGCATCTTATCCAGTTCGGACCATGGCTCTACCACCATTTCACCACTGATAACCGCTGCAACAATCCGGGATGCCTCGAAATTAGCTTCTGTATATGCCATAATTGCTGCTGCATCATCTTCAAACATTACATCCCCTAATGCACCGGTAAAAATCATATAACAAACATAATCGCCGATAACTTCTACACTGGCAGCCTGAAGCTTTGTCAGGTTTGCAGGATACTGATGAGCATCACTGATCTGTGTTTCACTGAAATTATTTAAGGCATTTTCTACGTTTTCAAGATTACCCTCTGTCGGATGAATCATAATGAACTTGTCAACACCGAAAGACATGCCCGGAACTTCCACATAAGCCGCATCATACCAGGATGCATCTAAACCTAAGAGATCCTTCATGTAATATTCATCTTCCTGCACCTGCATATCCGGAAGGTATGCCGAACCATAGGTTTCCTTTAATGCCTGTACCACATTCTGAATCATCTGATTGTGGTCTACGGTTGCTTCCGGTGCTTCTGTAGGAGCCGGTGTGGACGGGCCGTCGCCTCTTTCATCGGAGGAAGGAGCCTCTGTCGGAGCTACCGTTACGGTTGGAGTGGTATTTGTGTTGTCATTGTTGTTTTTGTTACCGCATGCTGCTAACATGGAAACTGCCGCAAGCATTGCCACTGTAGTTACTAAGTACTTCTTTCTCATAATTGTTTATCTCCTTTTTCTTTACGAAATTTGTTTTTGTTTTATTGCTTACATCCCTTATTCGAATAAAAACAAAAAAAGGTTACACTTATTTATAAAAAAATTTTTTTCGCCTTTTTTCCCGGAAAAACGTACAAAAAAAGAGCGATACCGTTTCCGTACCGCTCTTTTCTCTAAATTCTTCTTCCGTAATAATCCCGTTCCACTTCACTGCCGTCAAAATTCTTTCCGGTAGTTTTTTGGAATAAAGCGTTAAATATCACAAACAACAGCATTCCGAATAATCCGCCAAGGAATGCAAAGATTGCATCATCCGCATCGCAGGAATGAAACTTAAGCACATACTGCCACAGTTCAACCAGAAGCGGCAGCATCAAAACCAACCCTAAACGAAGCAGGCTGTGAAGTTTTCTTCCCACCATAGCAATGAAAAATCCATACGGCAGGAACAATAGGATTCGTTCCGCCAGATACTGTACTAACCGTTGTACCGGAACTGTTTCGGAGATAATTCCGTCGATATAAGCTGCAAAACTGGCAAACGGAATCGGCTGAAGGATTACTTCCTGCTCCGGAACACGACAGTACGCTACAAACCAATAAATCAGTAATGCAAAATATACCACATAAAAGAACAGTGCCGCTTTTTTGTAAAATCCGGCAAACTGCGGCATTACCGTGCTGCCCTCTGCCCAGGTAAAAAGGCAGGCATACACCACAGGAACCAGCCACGCCAACAGGCATCCGATTAAAACGGTTGTAGTCGGCGGTAGTACCTCCCCTTCCAACTGAGGAAGTATCATTCCCACACCTCCGGATACGATACACGGTATCAGAAGATAAGAAAATAATTCTCCCAATTCCCCGGTAATAAAGTGAACCAGAATTCCTCCCAGCAACAGTCCCAATCCGGACAACAAGAGAGCAACCCAGCCACTATCCATAACAGAACACAACACCAGCTGCAATATACATACCAACAGACTGATTAAAACAATCCACATGGTTTTACTTTCTTCTATTTGATTACCCAGTACATTTCTGCGATTCATTTTTACCCCGTTTCTAATCTCCTTGACAGAATATTCCGTTCAAGGAATTTTTCCGACAAATTAACTGATACATAATCATCATACCGAATCAGTCCGTATCTGTCAACTGTTACAGTCCGTATTCCTTATTTATCGAATGCCGGATTGATTGCATAGAAGTTTCTGGAATCCAGTCTTTCCTGCACACTGCGGAGAGCCTCTCCGAATCTTTGGTAGTGTACCAGTTCACGCTCTCTTAAGAAGCGGATCGGATCACATACCTCCGGATCTTTTACCAGTCGGAGAATATTATCATAGGTAGTTCTTGCTTTTTGCTCTGCTGCCAGATCTTCGTGTAAATCGGTAATCGGATCGCCCTTGGATTGGATATAGGCCGCTGTCCATGGTTCACCGGTTGCACTGGCCGGATAAACGCCAACGGTATGGTCTACATAATAATTGGCAAACGGAGTACCCTCAATCTGCTCTGCTGTCAAATTTCTGGTCAGCTGGTGCACAATTGCAGAAATGATCTCTTCATGAGCCATTTCCTCGGTTCCGATGTCCGTTAATAAGCCTGCCACATTGCTGTACGGCATGGAATATCTCTGGGAAATATATCTCGTTGCTGCACCTTTTTCACCATCCGGGCCGCCAAGCTGGGTCATAATCACCATGGCAAGCTTTGGATTGGTGGTGGTAATGTTTACCGGATACTGTAATCTTTTTTCATAACTCCACATAGTTCACTACCTCCTTTAATAATTCTGCCATGGCCATGGTCCGTTTGCCCATTTCCAGCTGTCACAGCCGGATTCTACATTACCGTACATGGTAAGAGGACCAAACTGTGCTTCATAAGCATCTACCGCCGCTCTGCGTTGTTCCTGAAGCTCGTCAAAATAAACCAATGCTTCCTTGCAGTCCGGATGCGTATCCAGATACAACCGAAGCTCATCCATAGTAAAACTGATTTCAGCAATTCTCATCATAAGAGGATGTTTACATAAAACTACCGGCATACCTAATTACATCTCCTTCCTGCAAAATCCAAATCCAACTCCCGAAACATGGTACCGTTTCTCATTGCCTGCTGTAACGGATAAATGTTACCATAGCTTTGCCAAGGCACATATGCCATGGCAATCGGACAGTTACTCAGGGTTGTTTCTTTGTTACAGCCCGCATCCGCACATCCGCCAATAATGATTCCGCCACTTACTACGGTATCATTACAACAAGGGTTTGTGTTTACTCCCGCTACATTGCCGCAGCATCCAGCCGGTGTAACCGGCACCTGATTGCAACAATTGGAGACCCCGATTACATTCACAGGTCTTACAGGCTGTCTGCCGGAGCAGCAGTTATTCTGTCTATTTACATTCATAAAAAAACCTTCCTGTTCATAAAATGTTATCACTACATTCTATGAACAGAAAGGCGTTTGGTTCCTTCGGTCTATTCAGTTTTTCTCCAAAATTCCTGCAGAACAGTTTTCATGGAAGCGGCATTTACCGTTTCAAACGGGAACCATTCCCGCGGAAATAAGTTCTGATATGCTCCTGTTAAGAAACGTTCATCCAGAAGAAGCACTGCTCCTGTATCCTCAGTAGTACGGATTACACGGCCTGCAGATTGCATGACCTTATTCATTCCCGGGTATAAATAAGCATAATCAAAGCCTCTTCCGTTCTTTTCGTCAAAATAAAACCGGAACAATTCTTTTTCATCACAAACCATCGGCAACCCGGTACCTACCACCACGGTTCCGATTAAGCGGTCATTCTTTAAATCAATGCCTTCTCCGAAAATTCCGCCCATCACACAAAAACCTACCGTGCTTTTTTCCGGTTGTTCGGTAAAGGCAGCCAAAAACTGTTCCTTTTCTTTTTCCGTCATTCCGGACTTTTGTACATATAAATGCACCGTAGCTGATTTGTCAAACAACATACTTCCATCTTCCGCCAGTTCGCCCTGCTTCCACCCAAGGATTTCCTCTGTCAGACCAACTGTCTGCTCCATCATCTGGTACGAAGGGAAAAACACAAAATAATTACCGGTTTTTGCAGATACAAAATAGTCCAAATATAATGCGATTTTTTCATATTCACTTCGGGTACGGCGGGTATATTTGGTACTGACATCCCGTCCGACCATAAGCAGCCGTTTTTCTGCATCAAAAGGAGACGGGACATAAATGGCATAATCCTCTTCGCCGCCACCCAGCTGCTCTTTATAATAATTGATTGGAAGCAGTGTTGCGGAAAACAGTACCGCCGACCGGCCTTTTTCCATCCGCTCCTTTAGCTGCTTTGCCGGTTCCATACACAACAGCTTGATGCGAAAATCGCCACCTTCTGTATAGTCGGTATAAATCCGGTATTCCTCCCCCATAACTTCATAAACGGACACAAACTGCCGCAGTGCAAAATACAAATCAAGAACCGCTTCCTTGGCTTCTGCATCCAGCACATTGTCTGCCAAAAAATCTTCATATTCGGCAGAAAGACGCATCAACGGAATAACAAAATCGCCCACATTGTCCCATACCTGGAAGGATTCACACTCCCGTTTCAACCGGAGTAAAGCTGTGTTACAGGCATCCAGATACTTCTCCATTTTTTTGCTCTTTCCTTTGATGAGCCGTTTTACCAGCAGAAAATTTTCTTTTATCAGTTCGGCGCTGTACATTTCCCTGGCACGTTCCACCAAATTATGGGCTTCATCAATGAGGAAAATAAAGTCATGCTTTTTTTCATCCGCAAAAAAACGCTTGAGCGCTACCGTTGGGTCAAATACGTAGTTATAATCACAAACGACCGCATCTGCCCAGGTGGACACGTCCAGACACATTTCAAAAGGACATACCCTGTGCTTTGCAGCGTACTGCTCTATTAATTCCCTGGTAATGGTTTCTTCGCTTGTCAGCATATCAAAAACTGCATCATTTACCCGGTCCAAATGTCCTTTTGCCCGTTCACAACTGCCGGGATTGCATTCCGGTTTATCTAAAATACAAATTTTTTCTTTGGATGTAATGGTAACAAACCGGAAGCTGACTCCCTGCCTGGAAAGCATACTAAAGGTATCCTCTGCTACCGTTCTGGCAATGGTCTTTGCCGTTAAATAAAACAACTTGGAGGACAAACCTTCTCCCATGGCCTTTACCGCCGGAAATATGGTGGATATCGTTTTCCCGACACCGGTCGGAGCTTCCACAAACAACTTCTTCTCCCGTAAAATACTTTTATATACTCCCGTAACAAAATCCTTTTGTCCCGGACGGTATTCAAACGGAAACTGGAGTTTTTTAATGCTTTCATTCCGTTTTTTTGTCCAATCCATTTGCCAGAACAGCCACTTGGAATATTCCTGCACTAAACTGAAAAACCACTCTTTCAGTTCTTCCTTAGAGAAAAATTCTTCAAACCGTTTTACCGCCTCGGTTTCTATGTTAACGTAGGTCATCTGGACTCCGATCCTATCCAGTTCGTGCTGCTCTGCATAAATATACGCATAGCATTTCGCCTGAGCCTGATGCACCGGTATCGGCTCCTTTATGTGGGACAAATCCAGATACATACTCTTGATTTCATCAATAAGTATTTCCTTTTCAGCCTCATCCCTAAGCCACACACCGTCAGCTCTTCCCTCCACGGTAAGCAACAGCTCTTTTTCTCCTTCTTCCACAGGAACTTCCATTTTTAAAGAAACCTCTGCCGCATATCCCGACGGCATGGATTTCTGGATTTTCCGGTGAATCCGGCTGCCTTCCTGCATGGCATCCGGGTCTTTGTATCCTTTTGTATTATCAATGTCTCCGGAACGCAAAATAAATTCCACCAAATTGCGTACGGAAACCGTTACCTGCTCTGCCATTTTCTTCTCCAATTCTTAGTTGCTTTTTTCTGCATCTTTTTGGGATGCACGTTCTCCCGGTTTTAAAAATGCTGCCCGCTTAATTGCACCTGCACCAAACTTTTCCCGGATGGCATCCATGGCAGCATCTGCTTTTTCCTGCTTTTCATAGTCTGTGGTGTCAAACATAGTTAGTTGCCTTCCCTCTTCTTCTGTTATTCTACTTGCGTAGAAGTTCAGCAGGCGGATTGGTTTTCCGTCCCAAAATTCAGAAAGTAACCGACAGGCATGCTCATATAATTCTCTTGTTCCCGCCGTCGGATTTGGTAATACACACTGGTGGGAGGAAGAAACAAACCAGGCATCTTTAATCCCCACCGATACCACCTCTGCCTTTTTTCCGTCTGCCCTAAGACGCCCGGATACCTGTTCCACCAGCCCGAGCAAAATCTCCTCCGCTTCTTCCCGTTCCGTCACATCATGTGCTATGGTCGTTTCATTGCTATAGCCCTTTGCCTCCTGATTCTTTCTGCCGGAAACCACTTCATCAATACCGTTGGCAAATTTCCAGATAGTATCTCCGGTAGACTTCAAATGACTGCATAACATATTCCTGTCACTGTTTGCCAGTTCTCCGATGGTATGGATTCCTAAGGTATGCAACTTTGCAGCGGTAGCCTTTCCTACAAAAAACAAATCTTCTACAGGTAACGGCCACATTTTTTTCTCTATTTCCTCCGGAAACAGGGTGTGTACCATGTCCGGCTTTTTTAAATCACCTGCCATTTTCGCCAGCAGATGATTTGTAGAAATTCCTACATTTACTGTAAACCCGAGTTCACTCTTTATTCTGTCTTTTATTTTGTAAGCACATTCCAGCGGAGGTCCGAACAGCAGCTCCATACCTGTCATATCCATAAAAGCTTCATCTATGCTGTACTGCTCCACCACAGGAGAATATTCCTTTAAAATTACCATAAACTGTTCGGAATACTGTTCATAAATATAATGCCTGGACGGCACAATCAGAAGCTCCGGGCACTTTTGCAATGCCTGGGTAATGGGCTCACCTGTAACAACACCAAATTTTTTTGCCGGTGTAGATTTTGCTAAAACAACACCGTGACGCTGTTCCCTGTCACCACCCACAATGGACGGAATCAACCGCAAATCTTGGGTTTCCCCTTCCACTGTTAACCGATACACGGATTCCCAGCTTAAAAATGCACTGTTTACATCGATATGAAAGATTATTTTCTGCTGTCCCATGAGTTTTCCCCTTTTTCTTTCCCTATCTTCAGTGTACCATACCATGCCGCCGAGTGCAAACAAAAGTTCGGTTGATTTTCATAAACATACGTTGACAATGGCGCAGTCTGTCCACTATAATGGAACTATCAAATTTAATCGGAGGTTTTCCATGAAAGATTACGAAGATGTATGTGACCAAATCACCCTTACTTTAGATGATGACAGCGAATTATTATGTGACGTAATTGCTACTTTCCCTGCAACAATAAACGGCAAGGAACAGATGTATATCGCTCTGCTTCCTACCGATGCTACACCGGAAAGCGAAATTTTCCTGTACCGTTTCTTTGAAGACGGCGAAGACATCGACTTACAAAATATCGAAGATGATGAAGAATTTGAAATCGTCTCCGACGCATTTGACGAATTGTTGGATGAAGAAGAATTCGACAGTCTGATGGAAGACGACGAGGAGTAAAAAATATAAACCGCAGGAGTTCCGATTACGGGAAAGTCACTCCTGCGGTTTTATTTTTTCGCGTTTTGCCTCTAAGATTTATTCCGCTTCTTTAATTACAGCATTTTCAATGATGAATTCCATAACCAGTTCGGAAAGGATTGCTGTACGAACCGTTTCTTCACCATAATCTGCAAGGAAGGTTTCTACATCTTCATAGCTGTAAGACGCTGCATACTCTGCTGACATAGTATCGAAAATATCATCTGTCAGCACAATATTTTCCTTCTTTGCAATTTCATCAATAATCATTGCATTCTTCTCTACTTCATGAGCATACTCACCCATTGCTTCCTTAAATGCGTCCATAGACTCAAAGCCAAGGAAATACATAATGGCTGTTTCTTCATCCAAACCATAGTAAGCACCGTAAGACTGAGCATAGCTGGAGTACTCGGCAATTAACTGCTCTGTACGCTGTATTACTCTGGCTTCATTGTATTTTTCAACCTCGCTGGATTCCATAAGCTGATTTGTAATCTGCTCATAGTAGGTGTTAAAATTCATATTTTCCGTAAGTTTTGCCCTGTATTCTTCTATTGTAGGAAAATCAGGAAACTTTTCCGCAATAAACTCATCGGTAAGCTTTGGAAGAAGCTCTGTTTTAACTGCATTTACGGTTACCTGGAATACAACTGCCTGACCATTTAATTCTTCCTTACCGTAATCTTCAGGAAAGGTAAGGTTTAAATCTCTCTTTTCACCTGCCACAACACCGATAAGACCTTCTTCGAAACCATCAATAAAGCTGTTGGAGCCGAGCTCTAAGTCGTAACCTGCTTCGGAATCATCCGTTCCGCCTTCAAACGGTTCACCATTTAAAAGACCCACATAGTTAATGTTAACCGTATCACCCTCTTCTGCTGCACGCTCAACCTCTACTAATTCTGCATAGTACTCTAACATGGCCTGAATATCAGCATCTACCTCTGCCTCACTTACGCTGGTAAGTGTAAGTCCCTTATATTCTCCTACTGTTATTTTGCCGTTACTGCCGCAACCCGCTGCCAGAACCATCATACCGGCAAGCAGAACTGCCATCATTTTCTTTTTCATAAATTCATTTCCTTTCTATTCTTTCAGGGAAATTCCCTTTTTTGACACCATTTTTCAAAAACGATGCGAACCTTACACATCATACCATAAAAAAAATAAAAAGAAAAGTAAATTTATATATTTCACAATATTTTCAAAAAGATGGTTGGTATTGAAAATGCTTTCATTTTGTGTTAGAATACATATGTTAGCGAAAACTTATTGGAGGTTACTTATGAATCAGAATCACATCGAAGCTTATATTGATGAATTACTGGAAAAAAGCACACTGGATTTTCCTGCGTGGAATATCGAGAAAATGCGTCAGGGCATTAAATCCGACTGGAATTATATTGACGGTTGCATGATAAAAGCTATTTTAGAAATGTATTCCATTACCGGCAAAGAAAAGTACCGCGATTTTGCAGAGAGCTATATCAGCCACCGTGTACAGGAAGACGGTTCCATCGATGGCTACAATCCGGAAAAATTTAATATTGATGACGTTAATGCAGGTAAAACCCTGTTTGAATTATACGACCTTACCGGCAAAGAAAAATACCGTAAGGCCATCGAATTAATTTACTCCCAGGTAAAGCGCCAGCCACGTACCCGTGAAGGCAACTTCTGGCACAAGCTTATTTATCCTGCACAGGTTTGGTTAGACGGCATGTACATGGGTCAGCCATTCTACATGGAATACGAAACCCGTTTCAACAATAAAAAGAATTACGATGATATTTTCAGCCAGTTCTTTAACGTAGTTGATAAGTGCCGTGATGAAAAAACCGGTCTCTATTACCATGCCTACGACTGCTCCAGAGAAATGTTCTGGTGCGACAAGGTAACCGGTCTTTCCCAAAATTTCTGGCTCCGTGCTCTCGGCTGGTATGCAATGGCTCTCCTTGATACATTGGACAAGTGTGACCGTTCTGTTTGCGAAGAAAATTACGACAAGTTAAAAGAAGTATATATCGACTATATGAATGCTTTAAAGAATTTCCAGGATGAAAGCGGCATGTGGTGGCAGGTTCCTAACTTCCCTGGCCGTGAACGCAATTACCTGGAAACCAGTGGCAGTGCTATTCTCTCCTACGCCTTCTTAAAGGGCGTGCGTCTCGGTTTCTTACCGGAAGAGTTTGCCGTGGCCGGCGAAAAGGCATTCCATGGTATTTGTGACCGCTACTTAACTACCGAAGAAGGTAACATGAGTTTAGACGGTATCTGCCTCGTGGCAGGTCTTGGCGGAAAGCAGATGCGTGACGGTACATACGATTATTACATGTCCGAGCCAATCGTAAAGGATGACGCCAAGGGCGTTGGCCCATTCTTGCTTGCATACACAGAAATGTTGCGCAGACAAGCTTAAAAATAAAAAAGAGATATTCCAAAGCTGTTCCTCCCCATAAAAAGGGAACAGCGCGGAATATCTCTTTTTTATTTTTTAACTTTCTGCAACATTCTCGCCGCAAACCTTCACATAAGCAGCCAAATCACTTAAATGCTCCAGCTCCTCTTCCGTAAAATCCTTAACCTCATCCTTTGCATCTGCAAATACCTTACGGCCGAGTTCTGCAATGTCGGCAGCTTCCTTTGTCTTTAAAGACATCATAATAAGTTCCCACTTATCTTCCTTGGTAGCACCCTCCGGAATCTTCATGCCGAAGATTTCCATTATGGTATTCAACTCACCTTCTGCCCAGTCTGCAATACCGGTGCCGGCTAACATTTCCATACGCTCCTTTGTGTTTTTACACTGTATAAATTTACGAATCATAATTACCTCTTTTCTGCACGTTACGACGTGCAACAAAACTCTCTCTTTGCAACAACTCCGGATTTGGATTTTTGCTCCATTTCCTTTGTCACCTTCTTTTTACCATACTCTTTTTTAAAACGCAACTAGAAAACATCTGCTAATTTTCATAAAAAATTATCACTTTTTTCGTTGATATAAACAAAAACAGGCAGTGTTTTTTGTGCATGATGCACAATTTTCTGCCTGTTTGTTAAAAATTCCACACATATATGAACCAAAAACTACTTTATTGCCAGTAACAATCCCTCTTCTAAAAGATAGGTTTCCAATTGATTCAACGCTTCCTGATATGTCACATTTTCTCCGGTTAGCACTCCATTTCTAATGATTTCCGGCATCGCACACCTTAGCAGATCCACCAAACGTGCCACCGGCATGCTCATACCGGAGGCAATCCACTGATAAATACTCTCCATTCCGCCGTATAAATATGTCCGGAGGCTAAACGCCTCTTCCTCATTAATTTCCCGTCTCATGCTTTGCTCCATCTGCCATTTATAAGCAGTATAAAAAAAGTCACGGATAATCCGTTGAAATTCCTTTTGCGACACCGATTGGAATGCATTCATATAGAACGCCTTATTCTCCGTTAACCGGAACAACCAGTTTCTGGTAGTTAAATACCATACCTGCTTGGAATCTTCTTCCAGGGCAAGTTTTAGGGACTGATACAAATGCACATGATGTATCCAGGATGCCAATTCAAACTTATCATCAAAATAGCGGTAAAACACCTGTCTGGTAACTCCCGCCGAAGCCGCAATCTGACTTACCGTAATATGTTCCAATGATTTTCTTATACACAGGCTCTCCAATGCCTCCGCCAAACGATATGGCACCTGCTTCATACTTGTTTTTCCTCCCTCTTGTTGACACTTTGCCCAAAGTGCAACTTGTTTTTTGCCTTTCCCTCTTATATTATAATATCATGATTATATGTCTGTCAAAGATTATATGAACAAATTTGCCAACTAACTAAAATCTTACATAGATTATTCCCCTAAAGTGCGAAAGAGCCTGGTTTTGCCAGGCTCTTTCACCTTTTATCATCTCTATATTTCTTCTAAATAACAAACTCCCTCCACTTGGGATAATACCTGAATTATCTCCGCGTGAGGCCGCTTTTTTTCCAGTTTCAGGGTAAGCAGTACTGCTATGCCAATATCCTCAGTACTGTTGGATTTTGTCATTTCAATTTCCGTAATTTTCATGCCAAACTCTTTTATCTTGACCATGAAAGCCCCTAAATCCGACATTTTCTGAAATTCCATATACAAATCAACATTCCGGGCATTCGCCACCAACCGGTCATCCAGCCGGTGCAACACCGACATTACCAAAAGAATCATTAATCCGCCGATAATCGCCGCAGAATAAAACCCGACACCGATGGCAAGGCCCAGACAGGCATCTGCCCATAAGCCGGCCGCCGTAGTAAGACCTTTTACCCGGTTTCTTCCTGTTACAATAATAGTTCCTGCACCCAAAAAACCAATACCGCTGATTACCTGTGCTCCAAGTCTGGCAGGATCACCGGTACCATAAACCTCACACAGATACTGGTTCGTCAGCATCACAAGGGTTGCTCCCACACAGACAAGCATATAGGTTCGGAATCCCGCCGGGCGGTTTTTCTTTCCCCGTTCCATACCAAGAATACCACCGCATATCATAGCCAATGCCAGTTTTATAATTATTGAAAACAGATCATTATTCATTTTACTGTTCCTCCTGCTGTCCGCTATTCATCTGCTTTGACCTTTTCCAGCTTTACATTATATCTGTCACATAATTCTTTCAGTCCCGGATTCATTTCTTCATCCACAATGACTTTATCCATGTCACCTAAGTGAGCATAGGTAAGCAACGCACTTTTTCCGTATTTGGTAGAGTCTAACAACAGATACTTCTTTTCCGAATTTCTCATAGCCTCCCGTTTGATTTCATATTCCAAAGAGGAGGAATTGGTAACATCTCCGCTTTCTGTTACACCGGTTGCAGCGAAAATTGCTTTCTTAATATTGTATCGCGCCAGAATTTTTCCGGTTTCCGCAGAAACGAACGAATTGGTTTTACGTTCCAGAATTCCCGGAAGACATATCACCTGTATATTCTCATACGGAACTGCACGCATAATCACGTTCAGATTATTGGTAAGTATTGTAACATTTTTATGCTGATCCAGGTAATCAGCCAAATACATCGTGGTTGTTCCTGAATCCACGTAAATGATATCTCCATCTTCCACCAGTGCTGCCGCAGCACGGCACACTGCCTTTTTTCTTTCGCTGTTTTTCATTTTCCGCTCTTCAAAAGGAACCAGACCATTCTGATGGTTACTGCATACACCCCCATATACCTTTTTGATAGAGCCTTTTTTTACCAGAGTAGCTACATCCAGGCGAACCGTATTCATAGATACATCAAATTCCGTGCACAATTCTTCCATGGATACATTCTCTTTTTCTAAAATATACTGCTCCATTCTGCGGAGACGAAAGGATTTCATTCCCATGCGTTTGCCCTCTTTTCCCATATAAATTAACAAAAAGCACCGTACAGTTACCATTTTATCATAAATTTTGTGAAATTCAATGTTTTTTTATCATTGACTTACTAAATATTTGTGTTATAATATAAGTACAGTTACCAAAGATATTACATATACTATATATTTGTTATTCTCCTGGAGGAGTTATTGTAAAAATTAAATTTTTATGATAACTCCTTCTCCCATTGTTATTCTAAATTTTTTGTGGTATACTGATAACAATCTACTCTAAGTAAGAACAAAAAGGAGGTTACAATATGAAGAAGTTTTTAAAATTCGTATGTGGTGCAGCATCTATGGCAGCCGTTGCGTTTGGTGCTTACTGCGTATATAAGAATGTTGTTGCTAAAAAAGATGAGGATGACTTTGACGACTTCGATGATTACTTCGAAGAGGAAGAAACCGAAAGCGTAGATGAAAACCGCGAATATGTTTCCATTAACATTACAGAAGAAGCTACTGATGCAGCAGAAGAAGCGGCAGATGCTTTAGAAGAAGCAGCAGAAGAAATCAAAGAAGCTGTGGAAGATGTTGTAGAAGAAATTACAGAAGAATAACAAAAAGCAATGCCCTGAGAATTTAGCTTCTCAGGGCATTTTTTTATGAGAAAATTTTCTTTTGAATTTCCTGGGCGCTTTGGGTTGCTGCTAAACCTCCCTGGGCAGTTTCCCTAAGCTGCGGAGGAAGCATTCTTCCTACCTTATACATAGATTCCACTACCTCATCCGGGGTTACCGGCAAGGTCATGCCTGCCATAGCGAGGTCAATACAGGTTAATGCGTTTACCGTTTGAGAAGCATTTCTTTGGGCACACGGCACCTGAACCAATCCTGCAATCGGATCACAAACAAGCCCCATACAGTTTACAAGGGCAAGGGATGCTGCCCATACCGCCTGAGCCGGAGTCCCCCCGCAAAGTTCCACGCCTGCCGCTGCTGCCATTGCTGCAGCCACACCGCACTCTGCCTGACATCCACCCTCTGCACCTGCGATGGTTGCATTTTTCATCATGATGGTACCGATACCGGAGGATGTTAAAATAGCATTCATCATCGCCTGCTTACTGCATTTTTTTGCTCTTTCAATAGAAATTAACACTGCTGGCACAATCCCGCAGGCTCCCGCTGTCGGTGCTGCGCAAATACGTCCCATAGCGGCATTCACTTCGCTTCCGGACAATGCCATTGCCATAGCAGTATTCATAAACCCACCACACAAAGTCTCTCCTTTTTCTGTGTAAACGTTCTGCTGCATGGCAATGCCACTGATTAAATTTCCTGCAGTTTCCAAGCGTTCTCCCAATGCCCGTACCGCAGCCTTTTCCATAACATTATAACGTTCTTCCAGCTTTTGATAAATAATTTCTTTGGTTGTTCCGAACTGCTCTATTTCATTTTGTAATACAATCTCTGACAAAAACACTTCATGATCTTCTGCCTGTTGCAATAATTCTTTTAAATTATGATACATTTCTATTTCCTCGAACTTTCCTGTGTTTATACAATTCTACTCCAATAGAATGCCAATCAGTTTATCAATTTTACTGTTTGAACTGCAGGAATTTCTGACAATTCCCTAAGTACGCAATCTGCAATTTCCGAATCCGTTTCAATGACACAGCACGCCGTAGCACCCTTTTCCTGACGGGTTAATTTCATAGTAGCAATGTTGATATCGTTTGCCGCCAATGTTCTGGTAATTTGATAAATAATTCCCTTTGTATCTTTATTAATAACCAAAAGCGTAGTCATATTTAGGGACATATCCAGAGGGAATCCGTCAATACTGCAGATTTTAATCTGACCGCCGCCAATGGAGGAACCGATAATTTCCCTTGTATTACCGTCCTGCATCAAAAAGGACATGCATACCGTATTCTCATGTGCACCTGATATTTCTGTTTCATAAAAATGATAGGTGATTCCTCTCTCCTTTGCAATTTCAAAGGATTTGCTCAAGTTTTCATCATCCTGATACATGCCAAGCACCCCTGCTACCAATGCCAGGTCAGTACCATGTCCCCGATAGGTTTTTGCAAAGGAACCATGAAGTCCAAAATCCACATGGGTAAAGGGCTGCCCTACCAGTTTTGCCGCCATACGTCCCAGTCTTGCCGCTCCTGCGGTATGGGAACTGGACGGGCCGACCATAATCGGACCTACTGCTTCAAAAATACTGATTTCCATATAATCCTCCGTATCTATTTTCTATTCTCTCTTATTTCATTACCGGATTTATTCTTTCCTTATTACCCCAAGTATATCGCATTTACTCGTAAAATACAAGGAAGTCCTTGCCAATTTACGCCCTGCCATGGTATAATTATCAAGTTTGCAGAGAAAACTATAGTTTAACAATAGAAATGAGGATTTAACCATGGGACAGTTCGCAGAAGAAATCAATAAGCGTCGTACCTTTGCCATTATCTCCCACCCGGATGCCGGTAAAACGACCTTAACCGAAAAACTGTTATTATACGGAGGTGCCATCAACCTGGCAGGTTCCGTTAAAGCTAAGAAAACCGCAAAGCACGCCGTTTCCGACTGGATGGAAATCGAAAAGGAACGAGGCATTTCCGTTACTTCTTCCGTTATGCAGTTCAACTACGACGGCTACTGCATCAACATTCTGGATACTCCGGGCCACCAGGACTTCTCCGAAGATACCTACCGTACCCTCATGGCTGCCGACTCTGCAGTCATGGTTATCGATGCTTCCAAGGGTGTTGAGGCCCAGACCATCAAGTTGTTTAAGGTTTGTGTTATGCGCCATATCCCGATTTTTACCTTTGTCAACAAGTTAGACCGCGAAGCAAGAAACACCTTCGAGCTCCTCGATGAGATTGAAAGCGTCCTCGGCATTGCTACCTGCCCGGTAAACTGGCCAATCGGTTCCGGCAAAAACTTCAAAGGTGTCTACGACAGAAACACAGAAAAAATCACCCGTTTCTTCGCAGCCAACAGCGGTCAGACCGAAGTTGAAACCGTAGAAGCAACTTTAGGTGATTCCAACTTAGATGATATTATCGGAAGAGAAAACCACCAGAACCTGGTAGACGAAATCGACCTCCTTGGTGGTGCCGGTGCAGAATTTGACATGGAAATGGTCAGCGCCGGTGAACTCACTCCGGTATTCTTCGGTTCCGCATTAACCAACTTTGGTGTAGAAACCTTCTTAAAGCACTTCCTGGAGATGACCTCTACTCCGCTGCCTCGTAAGTCCAACGAAGGACTCATCGACCCGGTAGAAAATGATTTCTCCGCCTTTGTCTTTAAGATTCAGGCTAACATGAATAAAGCCCACCGTGACCGTATTGCCTTCATGCGTATCTGCTCCGGTAAGTTTGAAGCAGGCATGGAAGTAAACCACGTCCAGGGCGGTAAGAAAATCCGCCTTTCCCAGCCTCAGCAGATGATGGCCCAGGAAAGAAAAATTGTAGAGGAAGCCTATGCCGGCGATATTATCGGTGTGTTTGACCCGGGTATCTTCTCCATCGGTGACACCATCTGTATGCCGGGCAAGAAGTTCCAGTACGAAGGCATCCCTACCTTTGCTCCGGAGCACTTCGCAAAAATCCGCCAGGTAGACACCATGAAGCGTAAGCAGTTCTTAAAGGGCGTCAACCAGATTGCCCAGGAAGGTGCTATCCAGATTTTCCAGGAGTTCAACACCGGTATGGAAGAAATCATCGTAGGTGTGGTTGGTGTGCTCCAGTTTGACGTATTGAAGTTCCGTCTGGAGTCCGAGTATGGCGTAGAAATCCGCATGGATCAGCTTCCATACGAGTACATCCGCTGGATTGAAAATACCGACATCGATGTATCTTCCTTAAACGTTACTTCCGATACTAAGAAGGTTAAGGACTTAAAGGACAGACCGCTTCTTCTGTTTACTCACGAGTGGAGTATCAGAACCGTACAGGAAAGAAACAAGCAGTTGGTGCTTTCTGAGTTTGGACACGAATAGTTTTACACAAAATGTGCTGTCGCATTTATGATTGAAAAATATCATGAGTGTGGCAGTTCTTTTTTTGATCCACTAAAAAAATAAAATATCATTGTAATTCAACCCAAAAGTGGTATAATAAAAGTATGAACATTTTAATACTTTAACATAAAATTCCGTATTATTACTAAAATATTGGTACTTTATACAAGGAGTAACTCATGCTGTTAAATTTAAAATACCCGGAAGAAATTGCAAAGGATATTGCAAATGCAGAAAAGAAAAAAAGAAAAAAAAGAAAGCTGACACAGGCAGAACTAAGTGCCAGAGCAGGCGTCAGCCTTGGAACCTTACGACGCTTTGAACAGACCGGAGAAATATCTTTTGTATCGCTACTTAAAATTGCTGCCATCTTGGATGAAACAGACAACTTTGCAGAATTGTTCACAAGTCAAGAGTATACTTCTATACAGGAGGTAATTGATGAAAGAAAGTAAACAATTGACAGTAAAATATCATGATAACGTAGTCGGAACGCTGGCAGAAACCAAAACAGGATATGGTGCATTCCAATATAGTAAAGAGTGGTTGGAAAAAGGCTTTTCTATCAGTCCTTTTTCTCTCCCTTTGGAAAATAGGGTTTTTGTGCCAAAATCTGATGTGTTTGAAGGTTTGTTTGGCGTGTTTTCCGATAGCCTTCCTGATGGTTGGGGAAGACTATTAGTAGACCGCATGCTGTTAAAGAAAGGAATTCCGCCTGCTACCGTCAGGGCCATGACACGCTTAGGAATTGTGGGCACCAGTGGAATGGGCGCATTGGAATATGTACCGGAATTGTGGCCGACAGAGGAAAAGGAACGTTTTGACTTGGAACAGTTGTCAAAGGAATGTGAACTTATATTCCAAGATAAGGAATGTGACAATTTGGACGAACTATTCCAACGTGGCGGTTCACCGGGTGGTGCCAGACCTAAGGTGTTGGTCCGCATAGACGGAGAACCATGGCTGGTCAAATTTCCTTCACCGATGGACAAACCATCCATTGGAAAAGAAGAGTATAATTATATGCAGTGTGCTGCACTTTGCGGTATTGATGTTCCGGAAGTTCGGCTGTTTCCGTCAAAAGAAGGTGCCGGATACTTTGGAGTAAAGCGTTTTGACCGTGTGAATGAAAAAAAGATTCATACAATAACAGTTAGCGGAATTTTAGAGACTTCCCATCGCGTGCCAAATCTTGATTATCATGATTTGATGAAGCTGACCTATATTCTGACGAAAGACAGCAGGCAAACGGAAAAACTGTACCGCCAAATGTGCTTCAATATATTTGCACATAACAGGGACGACCATTCTAAAAACTTCTCCTATCTTTATGATGAAGATGAAAAACGGTGGAAACTGACGCCGGCATATGATTTGACTTATAGCGATTCTCTGGGTGGTGAGCATGCAACCTGTGTGAATGGTAATGGTCAAAATCCGGGAATGGAGGATTTGCTGGAGGTTGGAAAAGCAACAGGAATGTCAAAAACTAAGCTTAAGAGTATTGCACACGAAATAAAGGAAATCGTGATGATAGAACTGGGGGAATACTTATAAATCGTTTTCCTCTAAAAATATTTCAAGGACTATGTCTCCATAGTCCTTGAATGTAGCGTCACCGTAGCGACCCTATCGCTTTTTGAACGTCCACTTATCGGCAGGACTCTCCTTTACTTTATTGTATCAAACTTACATCTTTTGTCAACATTTTAGTTTCCTTTAACCTTAGATCACCATCGTTTTCAAAAACTTCAAGTCTTCCTTCTTAGGATTATCGATTCTAAAGGTACATCCGCACACATCATCAAACTCTTTACCAAAGATAGCTTTATGTCTTCCCCCGCCACAAGATTCGCAATGTCCACAATGGTCGACATACTTCCAGGCAAGTTCTTTTACTTCGTCATCCACACTGGTTTCTTCCAATCACTCCGAACCCAGTACACACTCAAAAATCTCGTTTTCCGGGCTAAACCCGCTTCTTTCGTACCAGTTTCTGGACTTTTCGCTTGGCCACACGAAAAGCAACTCGCATTTTTGTTCAGTCAAGTATCCCTTTATATACGACAACAATTCAGTCCCAATGCCTTGATTGCGATACTCTTTCCGGGTGTAAACATTGGTTAAGTAAGCAATATACCTGGCCTTACCGTTTGGTTTTGGTACCTTAGGAATCCTATAGACAAACATAGCAGATGCGACAATTTCTCCATCACTGGCAGCAAAAATCAGGTATTCTTTGTGTTCCTGTAAAAAACCTACAAACTCTTCCGTAAATAAATTTTTGTCCGCTCCCGCAAGATTATTCTCGCCGTAGTCCATGTCATCTTCTTCCCCATGTAACCACTTTAGTTCAGCTAATTGTATGTAATCCTGTTCTCCTGCCAATCGAAGTTCCATCTTCAGTTCTCCTAAGTATTCTATAAAATTCAATTAATGCCCAAGTTTATACCACTTCAAAAAAACGCACCACATACTTTTTCAAAAACTCAATATTTTTATTATCCGCAACCACATCCTTCGGCGTATGAATGTACGGGGTATACAGCAATCCTTTTTTCGTTCTCTTATATGCCATGCAGCCCACACCGCAAGGAAAACTCTTCTGGTCCGAATTTGCCTTTGTATCCTTCATGGAATGGAAGTGTGTCGTAAATCCTGCTTGTTCAGCCTCTTCTTTCGAAAAAACTTCCTGCAATGTTTTCCATTCCGGGGTTCCTTCTGCCTTTTCCATGGCGGCAAACAGAATATGATTACCATTGGCTACGCAGTCAAAATTGAATAAAAACTTCGACTCCATTGCTTCCTTATGGTCTTTAAAATATGCCTTGGAACCCTTCTTGCCTTTTTCCTCGTTGTCGAACAAAATAAAGGCCACGTCCCCGGCCTGCTCCGGATTAAGACTCTCCTGCAACCCCAATATCAGCGCCACGCCGGAGGTATTGTCATTATAATTATTCGGATTCTTTTTCCCACGGAACATCAGGAAATACAGACCATAATACAACACCAAAAAGCCCAGCACCATTTCCTGTCTGCTCAGCGGATGAAAGGCATTTACCAAAAATACCGGTCCCAAGGACAACGCCAGCACCAGTGCCACCGGTGCAAACTGATAAAGATAAAACACTGCTTTGTTCCGGGGAATCATTATGTTTGGAAACAGGGAATGCATTGGTGTATCATAATGGGCCGTGCAAACCACCTTTGCCGTTTCCGGGTTTCCAATGACAATATTTTCGTTCTTGCCGTCTTTTGTGGTTTCCACCTTTGCTTCCTTAACGGCTTCCAATACATATTTCTGAAAAGACTGCTTTTCTTCTTTTATTCTCCTGATTGGATAGGTTTGATTTATATAGTCTAAATACATTTATGTATGTTCCTCCATCTTACATATTCTCACTGCATACTCTCTCGCATGATTGATAGAAAATTCCCCATGATATAACTTTGGAAGTACCTGAATCGTGCTTCCCGGTATTCTCTCCTGAATCAGTCTTGCTGATTTTTTCATCACAACGCTTTCTTTTTCTCCCACCACAACAT
>JAGAQI010000090.1 GCA_017622795.1 Lachnospiraceae bacterium | reverse complement strand
CTTTTCTACACTCTATATTTACTCAAACAAATCCTTGATTTCCCTCAATACTTCTTCATAACGCTTTGAAATAACTCCCGGATTTCGTTTCAAATGATTTCTTACCCGCAAATACTGTTTATTGGTTCTGGCAAAAATAGCTCGCAACTGTTTTTCCAGTTGTTTCAGAAGTTCATTTCTGTCTTCTAATGCTTCTCCTAATTTATCCAACCGGGCTTTTAACTCCTGAACTCTGACAACATTCTTTTCCCGCATTTCTTCTATCTTGTATAAAACTCTCTCTTTTGCGTTTTCCGGAAGTTTTCTTACCTCATCCAAATCAGGCAAAGGCGTAAATGCTATGACGGCATCTACCCTGTTTTCCAGCCTGCGCATGACCACCTTGTAATCATCGAGTTTTTCCAGGAGTTCCTTTAAATTCAAAGCTTCCTGTAAGGACTCTTTAAAATCATAGGTAAACACAGCAATCAAGACAAATGCAACCAGTTCTGTTACCACGTCAGGTATTTCCAGAATAATGTTTTCTATCGGTACATGAATGACCTTCACCATCAAAACGGATAATGCTCCCCAAAACAGGGAAACAAACAGGCAGACATGCCCCTTATAATTCAGCGGCAAATCACTATAATCCCAGTATTTGACATGAAATGTTTTTTCCATAAAGCTTCCGGTTACAAGTTCCATCAAAGATGCCGCCAAAGCCCCCAGTATAAAAATCAGCCAGACATTTGTTTTAAAAGGTATTGTCGCAAGTAAAATAGAAATAGCGGCGAATCCATAAATCGGAATTACCGGTCCATGTAAAAAGCCGCGGTTAATCCAGTTCCATTTTTTTATTTCTATGGCTGTTTTCATCGAAACATAGGAGCATTCCCATATCCATCCAAGAAAACAATACCAAAAGAAAAAGAACAACCACTGTGCTATTGTGTATTGATACATGCTATCCGTCCTTTCTAACAAATTAATAATCGTTCTCTCCACTCACTACAGAATTGTAGAAACGCTTCCCCATTCTCCTGTAAAAACCGGTATAGTTTCTCTCCTTCTTTGACCGTCTGCTGATACTGTTTTTCCGTAATTTCCCGTTGCTCCAATGCCTCGTCAAGCTCGTCCCGGTCCAGCACCAAAATCCGGCCGCCATCCAGCAGCACCAAATCTAAGTACATATCCCTAAACGTTGGATTTTCCATATCTTCAAAAAAGTTTCCGCCGGTGATATCAAAGTATCCCTGCATAAACCTGCCCTTGTCATCATACATCACCGTTGCCCAAAAGAATTGTTCTTTAAAGGCCACCTGCAGCCAGGAATAGCCCGCATCTGCAATCAGCACTTTTTCTCCGTTCTCACCGGGCACCAGAAGCGGTTCTGTTACTTTCCTGATTTGTAACAACGATACAACGCCTTCCATGTTATGAAAAGAACATGGACTTACATTATATTCCCGTTCTAAAATGCGGTGCCAGTCACTGCGCCGCATATCACGAATATCTTCCATGATGTCTAACCTCTCTGATTTCTAGCCTAAAATAAACTTCTTAATATTCTTTTCCTGGGCCTCCGGGTTCAGTTCTAAAATTCGGTTGCGGATGACCTGATAGGCTTCCTCTGCATCCATATCTGCCGTCAAATCCTCGCCCCAGAAGTCTTCCACCGTGCAAAATACCGTGCTGTTCCAGCCGTAAGGTTCCCCATACTTATTGAGCTTTGGCATGCGCCCGCACATGGTGATAAACAAATTCTTTTGTAAATTTACAAGCGCCCGTTCAAACAGACTGTTGGTTTCCTTGGTGATGCCGCATTCATTCTTGATGTCATGAAAGGCAATTCTTTTGTTAGCCGCAATCACATCATAAATCTGTTTTTCAAAATAACTGATTTTGCCGATTTCGTACCAGTCTTCCAAAGTCATGCCCTGACGGCGCACCGCCAGAAAATACGGATACCAGCCCTTTGCAATATAACCGCTGGCATTAAAGAATACCTTGGCATAGGCAATCTCTTTCCTTTCTTCCAGCACTCGCATGCGCCACTCCCATGGGTCTGTTTCCGCATCTCCGGTATGCCACACAATGCTGCATCCAGACGGCGTACTCTTCCAATCGTAAGGAATCACGGCATAAATGCCCTTGGCATTACCTCCACCCATGGAAAAACCACATTTATGTATTTCTTCACAAAATTCTTCAAAGGAATTTACCATAATTTCACCCTCTTTTCCTTGCCACAAAAGTCACAACGATGGTACTAAGTTTACTAATGCAACCCTCTCTCGGAATATCATATTTTTGCGCCCGGACTGTGGATTTCAAAACCTCCCAGCCCACAAAAAATCTATGCAAAATATCCTGCAATTCCTCTGTCGGCAGATTCACTTCAAACTGAGGAAACAGTTCTTCTCCTGTTTCTTTGTTTCTCTCCGTCACTTCGGAATTTACCACAAGACACACAACGCCGTTTTGCCTGATTCCGTTTCTTATTTCTTCCAGCTTCTTTACCAAAGACTCCTTAGAATCCACATGTTCCAAAGCAGAAACTGCTAAAATCAGGTCATATGTCTCCGGAACAATTTCAAATTCTTCGATAGGAGAAACTATACCGTGAATGCATTCTTCCACCCCAAACCGCTTGGCGTTTTCCATAAGCTTTTCTATAGCAAGCTCCAGAATATCCACACAGTCTACACGGCAAGGAATCCCCTGGAATTGCTTTGCAATGGCAATACTGTTTCTTCCCACACCACAGCCTAAATCCAAGGCTCGAAATTTCTCGCATTCTTCAAATAGCGGAAATAAATCGGTTACTGTTTTAATTGGTTTATTCAACCAACTCCCTTCTTTGTACAGTTCTTCATTAGAATATAATTCAATATGGGAATTGCGCTCGCTTTCCCGGATGCTTTGTATGTTCATTTTTTACTCTCCAAAAAAATTTAACACTCTCGGCACAAAATCCTTCGCCTCTTCATACAGCCCGTGTCCGTAATCTTCGTATATGTACAGCTCACAGTTCGGAATCCGTTCTGCCAGTTCATCGGATGCGGTTCCGGATACAATCTTGTCCTGTCTACCGCCAATCACCAAGGTCGGACAGGTAATCTTTTCTAACTCCTCATAGACGTCGTGGGTTCTTCCTGCTTCCGCCATAATCAGGAAGCGTTCAAAACTTTTTGGCTTACCCACGTTGCCAAGCAAGCCATACATCCAACAGTTTTTCTTGAGATAAGCTTCCGTGTAAGAATTCTCCGCCGTGTCAATCATAATTTCTTTGTACTTGCCCTCTTTTGCATAGTCCATCCACTTTCCAATCATCCGCTGAACCGTATCATTCTGACGGGCAATAGTTACGGTGAGAATCAGTTTTTCCACCACCTCCGGGTGCTGAATTGCCAACTGCTCAACAATCATGCCGCCAAGGGACACACCAAGTACCATGGCCTTTTCAATGCCAAGCTGTTGCATGGCAAAATAGATATCCTCCGCCATATCCTTAGTGGTAAAGCCCTGTGGAAGAATATTTCTTCGGCTGAAGCAATAAACCTTATATTCCTTTGCCACTTTGCTGTACATAAAAGCAAACGGAATTGCCGTTCCTTTTACTGTTTTCATGCCCTCACCAAGGCCGGGAATCATAATCAGAGACTTTGTTCCGTTACCAAATACTATGTAATCCATTTCTGTATTTTCAATTATGATACTTCCGTTTTTTGCACCGTAAAACATACTGCACCGCCTTTCTTTTTCAATCAAACACACAATTCCATAAACTCACTAAATAACTCAGACACCCTAGGCAAATCATAGTTGATTAACTCTTCAAAGGAATGCTCCTT
>JAGAQI010000089.1 GCA_017622795.1 Lachnospiraceae bacterium | reverse complement strand
GATGGAACCCGGATGAATACGGAACTGATTCCGGGCGGTTTTGGAGTCTATAAGCAGCCATATGCCCTGGGTGCAGAAGGTGTATATATGAACCCGGAGGAGCTTTCCATGGTGTATTCTTTGGAGGAAGAAACCTATCCGCATGGCAACATGTTTTTGGATATTAATGCGGCAGGACAATTGTTGATTATTACGGATACGGAAAACTCCACTAAACTTCAGATGGTGGATGTCACTACCATGGAACAAATCCGGCAGGTAGAGTTTCCTCGCCCGGAAGGTGCAACCCGCTTTGAAAGTGTTGTACGGGTAAAGGATGATTTTCTGCTCCTTTCCTATGTGGACGGTTACTTTGCATTGATTGACTGGAATGCGGAGCGGGGGTATCAGCATCAGTTTACCATGCAGGTGACCGATGACGATCCGCTGTATTGGAGCGCCTATATTGAGGAAAACGATATGGATTGGAACGGAACACAGCTTTTGTATGTGTCCTGTACCGACAGGAAAACCATGCAGGGCAGCTGTGATTTTACCCTCTCGGTATATGATGCTTCCGGAAAAATATTTCAGGGGGAATATGAGAGCAGTCTATTAACAGAACAGGAACGGGAGTTTTTGTATGGAGGTACCTCGCTTGAACCTTGGAGCGAACTTCCGATTACCGTATCCTGGCCGCAAAATTGATGGAATAAACAACAGGGTTATACTTGCAAATTCTTTCATAGTAGGATAAACTGTATATAGTAATATATGGTATCTATGAATTGCAGGTATAAGCTCATAATATGGTTGAGTGTTTCTACGAACCACCTTAAATGGTTATCTACCGGTGCTTTTTTTGTGCACCCGTAGATAACCGTTTTCTTTTCAGGAGGTATTTTTATGAACTATGATGTTATTATTATCGGTGCAGGCCCGGGCGGAATCTTTTCGGCGTACGAATTGGTAAAGTTGAATCCGGAGCTGAAGATTGCAGTGTTTGAGGCGGGACATGCCCTGGAAAAGCGCCGCTGCCCGATTGACGGGGATAAGGTAAAGTCCTGTATCGGCTGTAAAAGCTGCTCCATTATGAGTGGTTTTGGCGGTGCGGGAGCATTTTCCGACGGTAAATACAATATTACCAACGATTTTGGCGGTACATTGTATGAATATATCGGAAAGCAGCGGGCTCTGGAGCTGATGCAGTATGTGGATGAAATCAACATGAAGTACGGTGGCGAGGGCACCAAGCTGTACACTACCGCAGGATCGAAATTTAAGAAGCTTTGTATGCAGAACGATCTGCATTTGTTAGATGCGTCTGTACGCCATCTTGGTACAGACATCAACTACGTAGTTCTGGAAAATTTATATGCGGATTTAAAAGATAAAGTGGAATTTTTCTTTGATACTCCGGTGGAAACCATGGAAAAGCTGGAGGAAGGATACCGTGTGGTTTGCAAGGACGGTGCCTATACCTGTCAAAATTGTATCGTTTCCGTTGGACGAAGCGGAAGCAAGTGGATGGAGAAAATCTGCGAAGAGCTGAAAATTCCAACCCAGTCCAATCGTGTGGACATCGGTGTCCGTGTGGAAATTCCGGCAGAAATTTTCTCCCATTTAACCGACGAATTATATGAAAGCAAGATTGTGTACCGTACCCAGAAGTACGGGGATAAGGTCCGTACCTTCTGTATGAATCCGAAGGGTGCGGTAGTAAGTGAAAATACCAATGGCATTGTAACGGTAAACGGCCACAGCTACGAAGACCCGGCAAAGCAGACGAAGAATACAAACTTTGCCCTGCTGGTGGCAAAGCATTTTTCTGAGCCGTTTAAGGATTCCACAGGTTATGCGGAATCCATTGCAAGACTCAGTAACATGTTAGGCGGCGGAGTTATGGTACAACGCTTTGGCGACTTAATCCGTGGCCAGCGCAGTACGCCGAAGCGTATCGAGGAATCCTTTACCACACCGACGATGAGTGCTACACCGGGTGACTTAAGCCTGGTGCTGCCAAAACGTCTGTTAGACGGTATTATCGAGATGATTTATGCTCTGGATAAAATTGCACCGGGTACTGCTAATGATGACACCTTACTTTACGGCGTGGAAGTGAAGTTCTATAACATGGAAGTAGAAGTGGATGAAAAACTGCAGTGCTGCTACGACGGCCTTTATATTATCGGTGACGGCAGCGGCATCACCCATTCCCTGTCCCATGCATCTGCCAGTGGCGTGCATGTAGCAAGAAATATTGTAAAGTCAGTGAAGTAAAAGAAAAAGTTATAGTGGGGATGTTTTATCGCTTTACTAAACTACTACTGCAAATACGAAAAATATCGAAAAAAGTCGGGTTTTTATGTGGAACTTTTTTTGAAATCGT
Source organism: Lachnospiraceae bacterium (assembly GCA_017622795.1). GTDB lineage: Bacteria > Bacillota > Clostridia > Lachnospirales > Lachnospiraceae > SIG299. The sequence continues at coordinate 3,772 of JAGAQI010000089.1, read as the reverse complement.
GCTATAATTATGAGTACGATTGAGCCCGCATTTCTTTGGGCTGTTTTTTCACTGTCAAAGAAACGGGTCGGAAAAGGACGATAAAACATGATTTTTGATTTGCAAAAAGCAAGTATGTGGAAGAGAATTTCGGCATATCTGTTTGACTTTATATTGCTGGTCATTGCTGTGGCCGGGTTTGCATTTTTACTTTCTGCGGTGCTTGGGTTTGACAAGCACAACGCTGCATTGGATGAAGCCTACGCACGGTACGAAAAAGAATACGGTGTGGTCTTTGATATTTCCCGGGAAGAATTTATGCAAAAGTCTGAGGAAGAGCAGCAGACCTGGAACAATGCTTATCAGGCGCTGATTAAAGATACGGACGCCATGTACAGCTATAATATGGTAATCAATTTAACACTGGTTATCAGTACACTGGCAATTTTGCTTGCATATTTAGTGTTGGAATTTATTATTCCAATCAAACTCGGAAACGGACAAACCCTGGGTAAAAAAATCTTCGGGATAGCGGTTATGCGCACCGACAGCGTAAAGGTAACGGCACCGCTTTTGTTTATCCGCACCATTCTTGGTAAATTTACAATAGAAACCATGATTCCGGTGTTAATTTGCGTGATGATTTTCTTCAACATGATTGGAATCGTCGGCATGCTTATTTTGGGACTTATTCTGCTGGTGCAGATTATTTTAATGATAGCGACACATTCTAATTCTTGTATTCATGATGTTCTTGCAAAAACGGTGGCAGTGGACATGCAAAGCCAGCTTATCTTTGAAAACGAAGAAGAACAGATTGCTTATAAGAATAAAGTACATGCAGAACAAGTTGCCCGTCAGAACTATTAAGTTTTCTATAAGAAAACTGTAAATAGAGGGTTAGCAAAAAATTATTTTAAGTAACGAAAGGGAAATGTAATGAAAGTTGTATTGCAGAATTTGACAAAGGTTTTCCCAAGCCGTAACAAAAAGTCAAACGAAGAAGTTGTGGCAGTAAGCAACTTCAACTTTGAAATTCCGGACGGTAAGTTAATCGGCTTACTTGGTCCATCCGGCTGCGGAAAGAGTACCACACTCTACATGATCAGCGGCTTACAAAAGCCAACCAGTGGTAAAATTTTCTTTGGCGATGACGATGTAACCGAGTTATCCACAGAAAACAGAGGAATCGGTCTGGTATTCCAGAACTACGCCCTCTATCCACACATGACAGTAAAGCAGAACATTCTCTTCCCACTGCAGAACTTAAAGGGCGCAGACCGTCCTTCCAAGGAAGAAATGTTAGAAAGAGCATACCATGCTGCAAAACTGGTTCAGATTGACGAACTTATGGACCGTAAGCCAAGTGAGCTTTCCGGTGGTCAGCAGCAGCGTGTTGCCATTGCAAGAGCATTGGTTAAAATGCCGCGTGTACTGTTACTTGACGAGCCTTTGTCTAACCTGGATGCACGTTTAAGATTACAGACAAGAGAAGAAATCAGAAGAATCCAGAAGGAAACCGGTATCACTACCGTATTCGTAACCCACGACCAGGAAGAAGCCATGAGTATCTCTGATATCATCGTAGTTATGAAGTTGGGTGTGGTTCAGCAGATTGGTGCTCCTCAGGAAGTGTACGACAGCCCGCAGAACCTGTTCGTAGCAAAGTTCCTCGGCACACCGCCTATCAATGTATTCAACGGCTCCGTAAAGGACGGCAAGGTATACATTGGTGAAGATGCTGTGTTAGAAGTTACCAATGTTCCTGACCAGGAAGTAATGATCGGTATCCGTCCGGAAGGCTTTAATTTAGATGCAGAAGGTCCTCTTAAGTGTAAGCTCAGCAACGTAGAAGTTATGGGCCGTGACGTAAGTATCGTATCTACCCACGAAGCCTCTGCAAATCCTGATATCCGTTCCATCATTAATGCGGACAACAAGGTTGATACCAGCAGTGAAACTGTAAGATACAGCATTAAGCCACACAAGCTGTTCCTGTTCAATAAAGAAACAGAAGAGAGAATCTATTTTGAGGTGAAATAATATGGTAGACAATAAACAGCAGTGGAAAGCCTGGCTGTATTTATCACCGGCAATTGTGTTATTGCTTGTGTTTACGCTCTGGCCGATTATTAACACTGTAAGAATGGCTTTCCTGGAAAACTATAAGAGCCTGGAAGCAGCCGGCGGTGCTACATTCTCCTTTGGTATCGGTAACTTTGTAAAGGTTATTCAGTACAAGAGATTCTTAACCTGTTTAAAGAATACGGTGCTTCTTTGTGTGCTTACCGTGCCGCTTTCCACCATTTTGGCGTTACTCATTGCGGTGGCTTTAAATTCCATTAAGCCGTTGCAAAGAGTTTTGCAGACTATTTTCTTCCTGCCGTACGTAACCAATTCCATTGCTATCGGTATGGTTTTTGCCGCAATGTTCAACATTGTTGGTGCTTTCTACGGCACCGAGCAGGAAATTATCGTAACTGCAGGTATTATTAACAATGTGATTCAGTTTTTCGGCGGAGAGCCAATCAACTGGATTAACTACGGTTCCACCTATGCGGCAAACATTACCGTTATGACAATTTATATTGTGTGGAACGCCCTGCCATTTAAAATTTTAGTTCTGCTTGGCGGCTTACAGAGCATTAACAAGCAGTACTACGACGCAGCAAAGGTAGACGGAACTTCCCGTAAGAGAATTTTTACCCGAATTACCGTGCCGCTTCTTTCCCCGATGATTGCCTATGTAGTTATTACCGGCTTTATCGGCGGATTTAAGGAGTATACCAGTATCGTAGGTATTTTCGGTGAAAAAATGGGTCCGGCAGATGATGCTTACCGTTTAAACACCATGGTAGGATTTATTTATGACGCCCTCAGTCAGAACAACCAGGGACGTGCCAGTGCGGCGGCTCTGATCCTGTTCGGTATCATTCTTGTGGTAACCATGATTAATGGTTATGTGAGCAAGAAGAGAGTTCACTTTTAGAATGAGAGGTGCCATATGACAAATACGACTAATACCATGAGCGAGAAGAATATCCAGCAGGTATCCGTTAAACAAAAAATTGTAAAAACGATTGTTTTGATTGGCGTGTATGCGTTTCTAGGTATCATGGCACTCATCGTTTTATTCCCGTTCTATTGGATGATTATATCTTCCTTAAAGACATTGGATGAATACCGTATGAGCGTACCAACCTTCTGGCCGCAGAAAATTATGTTTAGTAACTATGCGGAAGCCTTTACGGCAGCAAGCCTTGGCCGGCTGTTTGTAAACACCTTATATGTTGGTGTGGTTTCCACACTCCTGTCCTTAGTAATTACCGTACTTTCTGCTTTTGCTTTTGCAAGACTGGAGTTTAAGGGCAGAGACACCATGTTTGGCTTACTGCTTGCCACTATGATGATTCCTGGTGAGTTGTTTACCATTACAAACTATGAAACGGTAACAAAGCTGGGATGGATGAACACTTTCACTGTTTTGATTGTACCATTCTTAGTCAGCGTGTTTTACATTTATCTGTTAAAGCAGAATTTTATGCAGATTCCGAATGAACTGTATCTGGCTGCCAAGGTAGACGGTACCAGCGACATTAAGTATCTGTGGAAGGTAATGATACCGTTAGCTCTGCCAACCTTGATTTCCATCACCATCTTAAAGATGATGGGTGCCTGGAACTCCTACATTTGGCCGAGATTAGTAGCTAACGACGAAGCACACCGTATGATTACCAACGGTCTTAGAAATGCCTTCACCGCCACCTCCGGTGACGTAAACTATCCGGTACAG
>JAGAQI010000088.1 GCA_017622795.1 Lachnospiraceae bacterium | reverse complement strand
GCAAACGATAACCTTAGAGTTCTTTGCGTCAAGACCTGCTACGTCGATGGCTCTCTTGGAAACGAAGCTGTGGCTGGTTCCGTGGAAGCCGTAACGGCGGATCTTGTACTTGTCATAATATTCAAATGGAAGACCGTAAAGATAAGCTTCCTTTGGCATTGTCTGGTGGAAAGCGGTATCGAAAACAGCTACCATTGGTACGCCGGGCATGATTGTCTTACATGCATTGATACCGATTAAGTTTGCAGGATTGTGAAGAGGTGCTAAGTCGTTACACTCTTCGATTGCTGCGATAACTTCGTCGTTAATAACAACGGAGGAAGCGAACTTTTCGCCGCCGTGTACTACTCTGTGACCAACAGCGCCGATTTCGTCAAGGGACTTGATTACACCATAGTTAGCATCTGTTAAAGCAGCTAAAACGCTCTGGATAGCAACTTCATGGTTTGGAAGCGGATCGTTGATAACAACCTTTTCTCCGCCGGCAGGTGTATGGTTTAATCTGCCGTCAATGCCGATTCTTTCGCAAAGACCAACAGCCAGTGCCTTTTCGGTTTCGGAATCGATTAACTGATACTTTAAGGAAGAACTTCCGCAGTTTACAACTAATACCTTCATGATTAATTCTCCTTTCTTACTGAGCCTGTGCCTGTACGGATGTGATGGCAATTACACCAACGATATCCTCTGCGAAGCAGCCACGGGAAAGGTCGTTAACAGGAGCTGCAATACCCTGTGTGATAGGACCGTAAGCTTCTGCCTTAGCAAGTCTCTGAGCAAGCTTGTAACCAATGTTACCTGCATCAAGGTCAGGGAAGATAAGAACGTTAGCCTGTCCTGCGATGTCGCTGCCAGGAGCCTTGGAAGCACCAACGCTAGGAACGATAGCAGCGTCAAGCTGTAATTCGCCTTCGATCTTTACGTTTGGATATAATTCCTTAGCAATCTTGGTAGCTTCTACTACCTTGTCTACGTCAGCATGCTTTGCACTGCCCATAGTGGAGTGGGAAAGCATAGCAACCTTTGCTTCCTTACCAACTAACAGCTCAAAGCTCTTTGCGGAGCTGCCTGCGATAGCTGCAAGTTCTTCTGCATTTGGATTCTGAACAAGACCGGAGTCACCGAAAATGAAGGTGCCGTTTTCGCCGTATTCGCAGTTTGGAACTACGATAACGAAGAATGCGGAAACTAACTTAGTGTTAGGTGCAGTCTTTAAAATCTGTAAGCAAGGTCTTAATGTATTTGCTGTGGAGTGACATGCACCGGAAACAACGCCGTCTGCGTCACCCATCTTAACCATCATAACCGCAAATGTTGTGTAGTCTGTGGTAAGAGCTTCTCTTGCCTTTTCAGGAGTCATACCCTTAGCCTGACGAAGCTCAACCAGCTTGTCAATGTAGCTCTGAAGCTTGTCTGTTGTGTGAGGATTGATACGGGTAGCCTTGGAAATATCTAAACCTTCTGCGTTCTTATCGATTTCCTCGTCAGTACCAACTAAAATGATATTAGCATTACCTTCTGCTAATGTAATAGCTGCTGCCTCAAGTACTCTTCTGTCCTCTGTCTCAGGCAGAACGATTGTCTTCATATTCTGTCTGGCTCTAACTTTGATTTCATCAATAAAACCCATGATTGTTCTCCTTTCGTTTTGCTCTGCTTTATCGCAGAATAAATCTACTATAGATTATAGTCCAAAATCGATTATTTCACAAGTGCAAAAATGATTTTTCTTCCGGTATTTCAATTTACTTATTATCCGACCCGTGGTAAACTGTAAAATATGGGACATACTAAAGTATATAAAAGTTAAGGAGCCGTTTACCATGACCATCGCAGCCATCATTGCAGAATATAACCCGTTTCACAACGGGCATGACTATATGATTCAGAAAGTAAAGGAAGAAACCGGTGCCGATTACGTAATTGCCGTCATGAGCGGTGATTTCACCCAGCGTGGCATTCCCGGCATTGCTGACAAGCATACCCGCGCTAAGATGGCGGTTTCCTGCGGCGCAGATGCGGTTTTTGAGCTGCCGGTACGTTATGCCACCGCCAGTGCAGAACTCTTCGCTACGGGAGCTGTATCACTGTTTAACGCCCTTTCCTGCGTGGACTACCTGTGTTTTGGCAGCGAGTACGGAAAATTATCCGATTTTACCAAAGCCTCCGACCTTCTTCTAAACGAACCGGAAGACTTTCAACATGCCATCCAGAAAAATTTACGGGAAGGGCTCTCCTATCCAAAGGCCTTTGCCCTGGCTGTGAAAGAGTCCGGTGTCGCCTCAGACATTGAACCGGAACTTTTGGAAAAGCCAAACAATCTGCTTGGCCTGGAATATCTGAAAGCAATAAAAAAACTGGCTTCCTCCATAAAGCCTCACACCATAACCCGCACCGGAACCGGCTATCACGACGAACACACTGCATTTTCTAATGACTCCGGCACCCTGATTGCCAGTGCAAGCGCCATCCGCGCCGCACTTTCCAAAGAAGCAGGAAGCATTGCCGCAGCCCAGCCTTTACTTCCGTCGGAAAGCTACCGCATATTTGCAGAAAGCTACGGCATTTTTGCTCCGGTTACACTAAATGATTTCTCCCTGCTGCTCTCCGCCCGGATTGCCACAGAAACAAAAAATTCCCTTGCCTCCTTCCTGGATGTTCCGAAGGAACTGGCAGACCGCATCTACAGTTTCCGGGATGAATTTATGCCTTTTACGGAATTGATTGAAGCAATCAAGCATAAACAGTACACCTATGCCCGCATCAACCGGGCACTGATTCATATTTTACTAGGATTAAAAGAGAAAAAAACTTCCGAAAATACTGCTAGTCCTTTTGTGCCTTATGCCCGCCTGCTTGCCATGAAAAAAAGCGCTTCCCCTCTCATGAAAGAGATTAAGGAGCACTCTCAGATACCGTTTATTACAAAACCCGCCGAAGCAAGAAAGGTGTTAGGCGAATCTGCGCTTGCTATGTTCTTTGAAGATGTAGCGGCAGCAGATTTATACAACCGGATTGTGTCTTCCAAATTCGGTACACCGTTTGTTACCGATATGAAACATAGTATTGAACTCATCTAAAGCCAACGTCATTAAATCGCAAAATACTGCAATATATTATAAGAGAGTGTGTTAAAAAAACACACTCTCTTTGTACTTTATTCTGCTGACTTTAAAGTCCATCTATCCAGCAAGGATAAATAACTGTCAAAATTACCTTCTTTGTTCGGCAGACATATGAAAACCAGTCCATCCTTTGTTACTGTCACTCCTACGCTTACTTCGTCCGTCAAATTAATCGTCGCCAAATCAGATTCATCATAAAATCTATTCACTCCGTTCAATGCCTTAGAATAAGTTACCCCTGTTCCGGCACATGCCAATGCAGGGTAACCATAAAACTCCATAAAATTGAATCGTCTGTCTCCGGCTACATATTGATTATTCGTATCAAGAAGGCCTTGCACAAGCAAACATTCTACATCAAAAATATATCCGTTTTCATCCACAAAAAACGATATCTGACATAGGACATCTTCCCAACTCGGATAGCGGTATCCGTATGATGTAAATTCATGTGTGCCGTCCGTCCATACGTCCACCTTTTTGAAATCAGCCACGCTGATTGATGGATATTGTTGAGTATATGTTTCAACAAGCTCCTCCTTAGTAGTTGCGTCGACTTCTGCCTCAAATCCTATATCACATAGCCAGTCATAGCCAGCCTGGGCTGCATCTTCTATCGCCAAACTCAGATTACTGTTAAAATTCTCACACCACTCCTCCATTGTCAGATTCCATGAATATCCTATGGCAGAATTTGATTTCAAAATCTTCTCTTCAATAAAATTTGCACTGTATTCTCCGTTGTATTTCGATACAGAAAATTTGGAAATAGTAGTTGGCTTGTCTACTTCTACCTTTTCCATTGCATCTGCCAACATTCCTTCTTTATCATCTATCTCATCAAACAGTTCAAGAAGTTTCGTCGAAGTGTCAAATACCACTTCCTGTCCATCTTCAGAAAACTCCAGAATAACACTTGTTGAAAAATACTTAACCCACCAAAATGAATTAATCGAATATTTTAAAGTAACACCATTCTCTAATGAATATGTATGGTCTCCGCTTGCTGCTGAAATTTTTATTCCCTTTGTCAGCGAATCAGACTCTTTACTTCTCGCATTCCAATTAGAAACAAACTCTTTGGCATTGCCGCGTTCCTCTTTATAATGATTTGCTACCGGGATTACTTGAATTGCCCAAATAACAACACCAATAAGAAGTACAGTCATTACACATATCAACAGAATTTTCTTTTTCTGGTTTTTCTGCTCTACTGTATCTTTTATCATCTTTTCCGTTTCCATACTCTTCTCCTTTTTCGTAGACACACATTTCAGGAAATGCCGCTCTACTTTAATACGGACTTGTCATCAACTGGATAGCTGCTGCATTCAAATAATCACTAATATACTCAACACTTGATTCCAGTAGATTACCGTCATCATCATATGTCAAAATTGCTACAAGTGCTTTTTCTGTATCCACAGTATAGGACGGAAGTTCCAAATTTGGTCTTACTCCGCCAGAAATACACGCAACATATGTATTCTCGCGTATTTCATCGTCTGTCACCACCGACATAGCGGAACTAATATATCCTTTTTCAACTGCTTCCAAGGGCGTATAATAGGATATCTCATAATCAGCAACACAATTATTTACCAATACTCCGACTTTAATTGATAACGAATACACGCTATATTTACAATTGGATAGTGCCTCTGTCAGCTCAGACTCCGTAGGTCCTTTTTTCCCACAAGCACCTAAAAGCATACACATGCCAAGCAAAGCAACCAATACAACCTTTTTCCAACTAATTTTTCTCATAATCTCTACCTCCGTATTAATACTGCTCGTATATTCTTTTTATATATTCCTTAAACTCGGCCACCCTGTTTTCCGGACTGAGTAATTTAAGATTTATTCCATAACTTGCAAGCCACTGATAAAATCCTTCATTTACCGCAACATTTACATGAGCAATAAACTTGTCTTCTCCTTTGCTATGAATCATTATGTCATTACCAAACTTATCGAAAACATTAAGCCTGCACCAATTTATTCCTTCCAGTGTCACTGTTTCTTTTAATCCGGTCCATGAATGTGCGCTTATTCTCAGATAATCGCTATCTGTCATTGTGTGACCTATTTCTTTTAACTCATCCACCTGTATCTTTGGTCTGACATCTAAATTCGTCATTTGAATATTGACCATCAGATCCAATCTGTAATTATGCACTGATGTTGAATCTTCCGGACAACAGGCAACATAATATTTTCCATACGTTGGAATAAGATAATATGGCGAAGCCCGAATTACTTCTCCATTATTCCTAATCGCTTTTCCACTGCTCATACGGTCAATATACTGAAAAGTAATCTTTTTGTTAGCAACAATAGCTCTCATCACTAAATCAAAATAAATGGATAAACGACGCTCCTTCTCCTTTATTAGCGAGTCAAGCACTACTGTATTGTCAATAAAACTTTCTGCTTCCAAAGTAGCAAAACTTTTTATTCTTTTAATCAAACTTCGAGTATCCTCAATTGTAAGAATTTTGGTAGAAGCGATTGCATCTGCAATCAGTTTTAGTTCGAAATCCTGAAAGATATGCTCTATCATGTACCAACCATCGTTGTGATTTTCACACAAAACAATCTGATAGCCCGAATTTTCAAGTACTTTCAAATCTCTTGATATTGATTTTCTTTCTGCATCAATACCATATTTTTCAAGTTCTCTTCTAATCTCATCAATAGTTAGAGGATGATTTTCATCAGTCTTTCGCATAATTTCGAGAGTTTTCAAAAATTTAATTTTATTTTTTCCTTCCATCGTTCATCACTCCTTCTATTTAATCTAAGATATCCTGCTTCTATCCTCTTACTCAGAAATTTTTGCCAAATAACTGATATCTCCTATGCCTGATTCTAATCCCATCAGCATTTCTTCGCCTTTTACAGCACAAACATAGTTAGAACTCCAATAGTATATTCGGTATGTGGAATATCCATCTTCAACGCCGACATATTCCCATGTACCACCCCGAATAACACGTGAATTACGTTCTATCTCTTGCACCAAGGAAAGGACTTCCTTTCCATCCATCGTTGTTCCTTTCGAACTGTCATAATCCGGAACAAGATATACTGACATATGCCCATCTGCCTCAAAACTGTAACACACACCCGTCGCCTTAACCCATGTTCCAAGAATACTATCTTCTGAATTTTCTTCACTTCCGATATTCTGACCCACGGTGCCAGATTTCCAAAACTCAGCACTTCCTCTTGCCTGGAGCACAAAATGAGAAACCTCATTCTCGCCCACCTTTATAACTGCATTGTTATAAACTGACTCTTTGTCGTCAATTTCTTGCACTACTGTCAGCAGTTGTTTTGATAATTCATATGCTTCTTCTTGTGTTTCCTCCGAAAACTCCAATGTTATATCCGAAAGGTAACGATAACCCCAAACCGTTTGTACCTTGTAACTCAATTCAGATCCGTTGGGCAAAAAATAAAAGTGATCTCCTTTTTCATTTGATATTTTTTCTCCCCCTGTTAACAAATCTGACTCCTGACTTCTCTCATTCCAATTGGAAACAAATGCTTTCGAATCATAATAAATACTTTTACACTCTTTTACCGCACTAACTGCGATGAGAATAATAATGATTGCGGTAACAACAATCAAACATGGAACACAAATAAGTAATATTTTTTTCCATTTCAAAAATTTCCCTTCATTATTCTTCTGTTTTTCATTCTGTTCCATCTTTTCTGCTCTCCTTTTCATTTTCCTCTGACATTACATGAATCTAAAAAAAGTACATGTAGAATTTCACAAAGTAAGTATAGCATATAAGGATGTACCAAAACTGTCCCCGCCGAGGTCCATTTTTAAACAAAATGGTGTCCAAAACACGATATCAATACAAAAACAAAAAATGAAAGAGAAAGTGTAAAATAACACTTTCTCTTGTAATAATCCGTATTCTTCACTTAATAATATTTAGCCAAACGCCCCATTATATTACTCAATATTGTCAAGAAATGCATCAGCATCAAAATTGTACAGGTCGTCATCTTCTTCCCGGCGCTCCGGCTTTGTCTCCTGCGCAGTCGCGGTTGGCACTTCCTGCGGAACAACCTCCTCGTTTAACTCTCTGCGGTTTTCCTGGACAATTTTTAAGTTTTCTTCTAAAGTAGTAAGCATTGCCTCGGTTTTTGCCTTTGCTTCCTCATAAGTATAAGCAATAACACGCTCAACTTCGGTAAGCATTTCATTAGTATAACGAAGAGCACCCATACTGATGGTTTCTGCATCGTTGCTTGCCTGTTGGAAGATAGTGTCTGCCTGCTGCGTTGCACGGGACACCATTTCATTTGCCTGTAAGTACGCCTGACGCATGATTTCACTTTCCTGAACAAGCATTTCTGCCTGGCGCTTTGCATCTGCGATAATTTTTTCCGCACGCTCTTCTGCACTGGCAATAATCTGGTCCTTGTTAGCCACCACTTTTGCGCAACGCTTAATTTCTTCCGGAATTTTTAACTTCATTTCATCCAAAATGTCGTAGATTTCTTCCTTCATGACAACCACCTGGGTTGTGGAGAAGCCCTTTGGCTTACATCCTTCGATATATTCATACATTTCTTCGATTAACTGCTCAATTCTGTTCTGACTCATGGTCTAATCCTCCTTGTTTCTTGACAATCAGAAAACGAAAATTTCTGCTGTATCCGCAGGAAATCCTAATTTCGCCCACTTATGCGGGCAGAGGATTTATCCTCTCCTGCCTTCTTATATATATCGTCTACGATGGATTCCGGTACAAACTGACTGATGTCTCCGCCATAAGATGCAATTTCACGCACAATGCTGGAACTTACGTAGGAATATTCTACACTTGTAGTTAAAAATATGGTATCCACTAAAGGATTTAATTTATGGTTTGTCTGGGCAATCTGAAGTTCGTATTCAAAGTCTGTTACCGCTCGTAAGCCACGGACTAAAACGCTGGCTCCCTTTTGCTGTGCAAAATCCACCAGTAAACCGTCAAAGCCTTCTACTTCAACGTTAGGAAGATCTTTTGTCACACGACGAATCAGTTCTACACGCTCTTCCATAGAAAACATTGGCTTTTTTGCACCGTTTATTAACACACCGATAATCAGCTTGTCCACCAACTTGGACGCCCGGAGAATAATATCCAGATGTCCCTGGGTTACCGGATCAAAGCTGCCCGGATAAATCCCGATTCTCATAGTCGTATCTCCATTTCTACTGAACCTGTCTATGCCGGCTCATTTTCCAAAGTCTGAATAAACACATGCTGGTTATTCTTATATTTCTTTTCACGGAACACTTCCAGCCCCAGGTTTTCTGCATAAGAAAAATCGGTTTGCAGGGAAGCTTCCACCACAATTAATGTTTCTTCGTTTATCAGACAAGAATCCGCCAACATGGTTAAGACACGTTTTTCCAGTTCATTATCATACGGCGGATCCATAAAGATAATGTCAAAAGGCTTACCTTCTGCTTCCAGCTTCGGAATAGCACAAAAAACATCCATGGCAAGCACCCGTGCCTCGTCGGTCAATTTTGTAGTTTTTAAATTTTCTTTTATACAGGCAAGGGACTCCGCGCTTTGTTCTACCATGACCACGTCCTTTGCCCCGCGGCTTAATGCCTCTATGCCAATGGCTCCGCTACCGCTGAATAAATCCAAAAAACGACAATCGGCCAAATATGGATTCAGAATATTGAACAATGTTTCCTTTGTTCTGTCCTGGGTTGGGCGGACAGCCATACCCGGTACCGTTTTTAAAATTAAATGACGTCTGGAACCGGCAATTACTCTCATACAGCATTCCCCTTTTGTCTGCGAATAAATTAATTCTTCTACATCTATTCTAGTTTATCGTATCTTTCAACTAAATTCAACCATTTATTAAAAAAAATTAAAAATAAAAGAAAGGGCACCGCTAATGCGATGCCCCCTCGTCTCTCTCCTGAGCTTTTTGTCTGAAGCAGTAATTACTGCTTACCAGCCATAGACTCTTCCTGACGCTTGATCATCTTACGAACCATTTCGCCACCAACGGAACCGTTCTGAGCGCTGGTAAGGTTACCATTGTAACCGTTTGTTAAAGGCACACCAAGCTCACTTGCAACTTCCATCTTGAATCTGTTCATAGCGTCCTTTGCTTCAGGAACTTCTACACGATTTCTACTAGACATCTTTCATACCTCCAAAATAATTTTGTTTTGATGTTACGCTAGTAGTATTTGCAAAAGTTCCTCTAATACACTGGTAGTTTTTTCTAAGTACGTCTTTTTTACAAAAAATATTTCCGAATCATTTTTATAATGTACCAAACCGCTGAAATTCCGGCAGCAACACCGGAATAAATCAGCATATGCTCAAAATCCAAATGGAGAAAGGAAACAAATCTTAAAAAAATTAAACTGAATAGTAACAGGATAAACAAAACATATCCGTAGGTACCTGCCACCGTGATAAAGAAAAAGATAATATCCTTTATAATATCTCTTGGTTCATGCTTACTTTCTCTTGCCATACTAAAACCTACTTTCTCTTTAGCCACACCGCATTGTTATTTTTTAAATAACCGGATACAAATTCACATTCGCCACCATTTTCGTAGTCGAAAGCCGTGCCGGTAACACCGCAGATGAAATTTGCAGGAAAACTTCCTGTCACACTTTCTTTTATTTTATTATTAAAATTAGAAAATTCGATGATTTCCCAGGTGCTTCCGTCCTGATTCCAGGCTGTCCTCTGTTCTGCGGTTACTTCTGCAGCAGATGGCTCTTCCGCATACAGTTCCGGTGCAAATACCGGCCATCCATCCACAAAATACATGCGACGTACCGCCATGTAATGCATGAAAAAGGTCATGCGGTCCCCCGGCTTGTCGGAACCGTGGTGCAGATTCATGGCACCGTCTCTTACGTGGTGTACAAAGAAGTACTTATTCCATGGCTCATGATAAAACGGAACACCGTGTCCCGGACCGCGGAATCCTCCGAACTGCCACGGGTCATCTTCTTTTTTGTTCGGATTAGTGTATGGATTTGCCGCCTCGAATTTATAACTGCCTGCCAGCTTTTGTCCAAGGGAAACACCATCCAGGCTCTTACCTTCTCTGTCAAGGTAAGGTCCTTCCACCTTGTCGCTGACACCCACACGGATATCATAATCATCGCCCAGCCAACCGTAAGAAAGGAACAGATAATATTTATCTTCCACTCTCATAACTGCTGCGCCTTCCGGTCCGTCAATATAGGAATCCTTTGGCTTGACTGCGATTCGGGTGCCTAAATCCTTCGCTTTGCAATTTAAGCATAACCCGTTAGCAGGGTCCAGCTCTTTTACAAAAATACCGCCAAAGAAGGAACCGTAAATCAAATATTTTCTGCCGTCAGCAGTATCCACCACATGGGCATCAATGGCATTCGGCTCTGCATCGGTGGTAAACCAGGTATCTGCCACCACACCACGGTTTTCAAACGGACCTTCCGGCTTATCTGCCACTGCCAGCCAAATGCGGGACTCGGAACTGCCGAATGCCTTAGTGGCAGAATAATACATGCGGTATTCGCCGTTTGCATACTCGGTATACGGTGCCCAAAAGCCCTTTGTTGGCGGAAATTCACCGTTATCCCGGCCTTCCGCAATAGCAGCCTCAGATAATGCCATGCCCACATATTCAAAATCCACCATATCCTTGCTTCGGCGGATTTGAATTCCCTGACAGTAAGGTGTGGTAATTCCACCGTCTGTGGAGTAGGAATAACAATAACCACTGACAGGGTCGTACATCATGCCCGGGTCGTGGGACTCAAAGCATGGATTCTCCTTACGGCTGTGTAAATTTAACATAAACCCCGGTTTACGCATAATGTCCTCCATTCTTTTGCAAAAGGGTGTGCTATTGCTAACACACCCTTAGTTTTATTCTGTCATCTTACTGCCCCAAAGGGTAAGCTGGTTTTCTTTTCCTAATGCAGTAAATACAAATGTTTTTCTTGTTAAGTTCTCAACATTCATCTCTAATGCAACGCCACTGTAGGTAACGCCGTTTAAGGTTACGTTGATGTAAGAGGTACCTTCCTCTAAGGACCAGGAACCTTCATAATAACCGGTTACGGTACCATCTGCATTTAAGTAAATAACTTCCGGTGTCTTCACATCCAGATTCTCATAATCAATATCCAGCTCATGAAGAATTACTTCATACTTACCTGTGAAGTTTTCCACAGTACATACGGAAGCATCCAGCTTTTCCTCTGCTGTCGCATACGGAGATGCTACCAGCCAGCCTTCTTTGTTTAAGAACAGCTGATGAACTCTTACGGTATGTCCTTCCGTACCATCGGTAGTTCTGGTATGGTAAACAATATGAGCTCTGCCGTCATCGTCTACAAACGCAGAGTTATGACCCTGGGCAACCTCACCCTGACCGAAGGTTCTCCAACGATAACCGCCGAATAAGCGGACACCCTTGTTCACCTGATTGTAGTTGAATACATACTTATCATACAACGCGCTGTTTCCTAACGCATCTACATATGGTCCATCCGGATTTTCACTACGGTATACACGTACATTATATCCGCTCTTTGCCTCTAAACCGCCGTAAGAAATAAAAAGCCAGTAATAATCACCAATCTTTTCAATGTAGCTTGCTTCGCCGGATACATACTTACCGCCGGCAATTTTCTTACCAAAATAAGCATCGGAATGAGCATCAGTATCATAACCAACGCTATAATCACGAAGACCGGTCTGCTCATCCAGTTCTAACATAAAGATACCGCCGGACCAGGAACCGTAAGCCATCCATAACTTACCTTCGTCATCGTAAAATACAGTTGGGTCGATACAGTTTGGCCACTCATCGCCCCACTTGCCATTCTTAATACCGTTCTTAATATAGCGCTGCGGAAGCTCTGTGGTACCAAGCACTTCATCTGCATCGGTCTGAGTCCAGTTGGTTTCATCAAAACCACCGTATACGATGCTACCCACATACTCAAACGGACCGTTGGCACTGTCAGAAGTCAATAATACAATATTAGACTTCCAGGTATCACCATTCGCACTTAAGTAATAACAATACTTGCCCATAGCTTCATTGTAAATCATATCAGGAGCCCAAAGATAGCTCTCCCAGGAACCGGAATCCTTATTCCACTCTTTGATTTTATCTCTGGTAGCAGCATCAAAAGCATTTTTCCATACATGGTCCAATTTTTCCCAGTTTACTAAATCTTTACTGGAACTTTGTGTCATATGGGTACCGTAAATATAATAGGTACCGTCAAAATCCTTAAAAATGGATGGGTCATGGCAGGTAGTACGCTTTACGCCTACATGCTCGGAAAGACCAAATTTCTCCTTTTCCATTCCCAAGGTAAATTCAACTACAGCACGGACCATAACCTTTTCTCCTCCGTATATAAATTCAACAAACGGACGAAGTGTTACGGTTTTATTGGTTTTCAAAACAGAAATTTTCTCTGTGGTCTGGGTTCCGTTATAAGGGTCTGCACTGTATTCCGGCGCCACACTTGCAGGAACTTCTCCCGTTACAGGGAAGGTAGACTCATTACCGATTAACTCTCCATGAATCTCGTAGCTTTCTCCGTAGAAAATCTGAGGAAGTTCTTTCGGCATAGAGAGATTATTCACTGCCTTTAAGCCGGCAGAATTTTTGTATTCAATGGTAGATTTATTTAAAATATATAACTCGTGATTGTTTTCCACCTTAATAGTGTAGTAAATTGTTTCACCTGCTTCATAAGAGGTTTTATTGGTGGAAACGGTAATGGAGAACATGTCCTCCGTCATTGTATTGGATGTGCCCTCATCCACTGCAGGAGCTGCTTCCGTCGGTTCCGGTGTTGCCGTTGCATCAGCCACTCCCGCATCCGGTGTCGGTATAATATCAGTCTTTGTATCACCACCGCAGGCCGCAAGAGCCACACATATACTTGCTGCTAAGAAAATGCCTAAAAATTTCTTTTTCATGAAGTCCTCCTTAGAATTTTACCATATTATTATAGTCAAATACCGGATAACCCTTTTCATCCCAGGTTACATTCATTAACATAGCATGACGGTTCGGGTCATATAACGGATCGCCTTCGATTTCCAAATAAGTTCTTGCATGGAATACACAAACATCCTTACCGTTTTCATCCTTGGTAAAGCTGTTGTGACCCGGACCGTAGAATCCCTTTTCGCGGTCGGAACGAAGTACCGGATAGCGCTCCTTCTTCCAAGCCTTAGGGTCTAAAATATCGTCATTTTCATCGATGCTCATCAAACCTACGCAGTAGCATTCGCCTGTTGCACTGGCAGAATATGCCATAAAAATACGACCGTTATGCTTTACAATTGCCGGACCTTCGTTTACCCAGATATCTACTCGCTCCCAGTCATAGTCCGGAGTGGTAAGAAGCACCTGTGCGGTACAAAGCTTAGTTGCGGATTCCATCTTTGCAATGTATAAGTTGGAAATCTGAATACCAACGCTTACTTTTTCTGCCCAGATGTAGTAATACTCACCCTTGTTTTCAAAAATAGTTGCATCCAGAGAAAATGCCTCGAAGGAATAAATATCATCATCACTGCGCTGCATCTTGCCCTTTTCTACCCAAGGACCTGCCATCGGGTCATCACTCTGGCACTCTAATACGAACGGACGGATTTTCCACATATCGTCCTGCTCTCCCGCTGCAAAATAGATATACCATTTTCCAAAAAGGAAGTGTAACTCCGGAGCCCAGATATGACGGCTCATTTCACCGGACTCATGCTTGGTCCAAACTACGGTTTCTTCTGCATCACGCAGACCGTTTAAGGTGGACGCCTTTCTTAAAATAATTTTATCGTAAGCCGGAACGGATGCTGTAAAATAGTAGCTTCCGTCTGTATGCTTATACACATACGGATCAGCACGCTGTTCAATCCATGGAATGTTAAAATCTGTTAATACTCCGTTTCTTCTTGCTTCTGCCATTTTTTAATCCTCCCTGTTTTCCTCCTGAAATAATCAATCTAACTTTCCCTCTACAGTTTGTGTTCAACTACACATATTGCCTCACTGATATAAGCACCAATAATGCAATATCTAAAGTTCAACCTGCATCCTTCCTAAGGAAAAAGCCTCTCCGGATTCCGAATCCGTCATCCGGAGAGGCAATATTCACTTAAACTTTACTTTTTACTTTTCACTTTACTTAAATCTTGTTTCATAACCCGTAGGAATTATTCGAAGAATACGATGGAGCTGCCATCTACTGTGAAGCAGTAGTAAAGGTCGCCATCAATTGCAATACCGGTATACTTCTGTGTATATGTAGCACCTGTTGTAGTTGTAACATTAGCAACGATATCTGCTGTTGTACCATTATTTGTAATAGTAATATCAACAAGAGCACCGTTCATATCTGCACGCCATACATCCCAATCTGCTACTGTTGTTTCTGCTACTGCAATTCCGTCATAGCCTGCGCCCCAACCATAGTTGTCAGCACGTACTACTGCATATTCCTTGTAGTTAGCATCCATATCTGCACTGTGTGCCTTTGCAACGTTCTGTAATACTACTACGTAGTTGTTCCAGTTGTTTGCGCAGGTTGTGTAGTTTCTTAACTTGATGTTTGCGGATGCGCCGGTTTCAATCTTAACTGGCTCAGAATGTGCTCCCCAGAAACCTGTGGAGTTATCTAAGTTACCAAGAGAAGAACCAACGATGTCGATGAAGGAACCGTCTACTGTGAAGCAGTAGTAAAGGTCACCATCAACTGCAATACCGGTATACTTCTGAGTATAAACAGTGCCGCTCTTTGTGTAAACAGTTGCAAATACATCTGCTGTTGCTCCATTGTTTGTAATATCAAGAACAACATCTGCACCGTTCATTTCGGAACGCCATACATCCCAGTCAGCTACGTTAGTTTCTGCTACTGCAATTCCGTCGTAGCCAGCACCCCAACCATAGTTGTCGGCACGTACTACTGCGTATTCCTTATAACCATTTGTATCTGTTGCTGCATGATCCTTTGCAATGTTCTGTAATACAAGAACATAGTTGTTCCAGTTATTTGCACCTGTGGAGTAGTTCTTTAAGTATACTCTTTCTGTTGCACCTGTTTCAATCTTTACAGGGTTGGAATGTGTTCCCCAGAAACCTGTAGAGTTATCAGGATTACCAACAGGAGTACCAAGAATTTCAACATAGGAGCCATCTACTGTTAAGCAGAAGTACAGATCGCCATCTACTGCAACACCTGTATACTTCTGAGTATAAGTAGTGCCGCCCTTTGTATAAACAGTTGCAAATACATCTGCTGTTGTACCATTGTTGGTTACTTCTAAGATAACATCTGCACCGTTCATTTCGGAACGCCATACATCCCAGTCAGCTACGTTAGTTTCTGCTACTGCAATTCCGTCATAGCCTGCGCCCCAACCATAGTTGTCGGCACGTACTACGCCGTATTCCTTATAACCGTTTGTATCTGTTGCTGCATGAGCACCAGGAATGTTCTGTAATACAACTACATAGTTGTTCCAGTTGTTAAGACCTGTTGTATAGTTCTTGAAGTGAAGCTTTTCTGTTGTGCCTGCTTCTACCTTAATAGTATCGGAATGAGCGCCCCAGAATGCTGTTGTACAATCAGAGTTACCAACAATCCAGCCCCAAGCCGCATCATCAGCTGCAATATCAATTGCACAGCCGGCAGTTGTTAATGTGTAGTAAAGAGGACCGTCAACCGGAATTTCTTCTACATCAATATAACGTGCAATAGCATCTGCACAAGTTGCCTTAATAGCAACCTTAGCAGTTGTACCATAGTTTGTAATAGCTACTGTATAATTAGCTGCATCAGCGGCCATAGTATACTTTTCAGGGTTAAACTGATCGAAAGTATTTCTTGTTACGTTTAAGTCAGAAATCTTAGCTGCCCATTCGTAACCTTCACTACCTGCGATAACAGCATATTCCTTATAATCAGCATTGTCTGCTGTGGAGTGACCTTCTGCTACATTCTGAAGAATTAAGGAGAAGGTATCTGCGAAGCTGTAAATATTCTTGCCTGCATCATTTAACTTACTGCTGATGTAGTTCTTGAACTTAAATGCTACAGTAGCACCTACAGGAACTTCAACGATTTCGGAGTAAGCATCACCGTACTTGGAAGTACCATCCGGATTACCAATCATAGTACCGGAAGCAACCTGTGCGGAGTAATCTCTGATTACTTCAGGTTCAGGAAGTGTGGAAAGTTCAGGAACGGACTTACCATCACCATCTGCATACAGAGTAGCAACCTGACCAGGAGTTAAAGCTTCATCAAAGATGTATAATTCATCCATTGCGCCCTTGAAAATCTTATCCCATGGGTTAACGCCGATTAAGAATCTCCAGTCTGTAGTAGTCTTATCACCAGTGAATACACCAGGAACTACCTGAATTTCATTTTCAGATGGAACACCATCGATGTAGAGCTGAGCCTTAAGAATAACAGCACCGCTGTTTTCTACAGTTTCAGTTTCATCAACTACTAAACAGAAATGAGCCCATTTCTTTCTTCCATAGAAACCATCTTCCTTATAGTAAGGGAATGGCTGTACGTTGCCGGTTTCCGGCTGCCATCTGGACCAAATAGCAGGATAACCTACAGATGTATCAAGTGTAGTAAAGCTGAGCCAGTGCTCTGTTGCACCGGTAGCCATACCGTTACCATACTGAAGTGTTGTACTGTAGTTAGAAAGTCTGGAAGCCCATGTCCAGAAGGAAATGGTATAAGTTTCCTTGTTTAAAGGTTCAATACCATCTACCTGTGCACCAAAGGTACCGTCTAACCATAAACAGTTACCCTTAACACCGTTAGTGAACTGGAATTCCTTACCCTCTGCAAGATAAACTCTTTCATCCATAGTGGAACCTGCACCGTTCATTCTTGGGCTTAAGCCGGTAGCATCGTCAAATGGGAAGTAGTAAACAGGATCCGGAAGTGCTTCGCCTGCCGGAGCTTCTGTTGGAGCAGGAGCCTCTGTTGGAGCCGCTGTTGGGTCAGCAGGAGCTTCTGTTGGGTCAGCTGCCTGTGTTGGAGCGGTTGTTGGTGTAGGATCAGTTGTCTGAGTCTTGTCACCACAGCCGGCCATCATGGAAACTGCCATTGCTGCGCATAATAATACGCTTAACAATCTCTTTTTCATAATATTTCTCCTTCATTATTGTTTTTTATTTTATCCGGAGCCGGACAGTTCCCGCGGAACTGTCCCACCCTCCGGACTATAGTTTAAATTAGTTTAAGAAGGAATCAACTACTGCCTGATACTTAGCAAGCTCAGCATCAGATAATACGTTGTAGCCGCTTGGTCCGAAGTAAGTAATCATAGCGTCTGCATGGTAGTAGTTAGCCTGACGTGTAGCTTCTTCGGTGTAGTCAGCAGCCTTTGCAGTACCGTTATCTACTAAGTCATGGATACCGATGCTGTTGAAGTACTGGTCACAGAAGTTCCAGTAACCTGCAATGTTGTACCAGCCGTAAGGAACCGGACGGGTAATACTTGCAAAATAGTCATCCCAGTAAGGCTTTCTGTCTTCATCCTGTGGGAACAGAGCCTTGTAGCCTGCCCAAACAGTTTCATCCAGAGTAAGAGGCACAGGCATCTGTGCGTTCTTTAATGGTGTGCCGGAGTCGTTAGTGATAGTGGTGTCTGCGTAAATTTCGTTACGAACCTTCCAACCATCGATACCCCAACCCATGAACTTAAGAAGTAAGTAAGCTTCTAAAGGATACTTACAGGAAGTGGATACACCACCCATGTACATAGTGGAAATAACGTTGTGTTCCTTTTCGTCGATTACGTTTGGAGTAACGTAAGGAACGATATCAAGACCATACTGTTCCTGGTAGCCTTCAACGCCCCATAAGTTCTGGTATGTCCAGAAACCTTCGGAGAATACTGCTACACGGCCGGTTGCACCAAACCATGTATCCCAGTCGCCTGTCCAGTCTTCCATTTCCTGAGTGGACTGCTGAGGAGCTACATAACCTGCAAGCTTGAGGTCGGAGAACTGCTGCTCACCGATTGCCCAGTACTGAAGGTCGAAGTCTTCGCCGTTGAAACCGAATTCACCCTTGATCTGTCTAACATCCTTGGATACAGCTGCAATGCCGTATAAGGAGTCAAGTCTGTTGTAGTAACCAAGTCCGAAGTACTGCATATCAGGATCGTACTGAGTAGCATCCTTGATGAGCTGGATCATTTCTTCCCATGTCCAGTCGGTACGTGGCATGTCAAGGTTGAGGGTTTCGATTACGTTTCTGTCAATGAATATCGCACTTGGCCAGTATCTCATCGGAGCTGCGAAACGAACGGAAGTGTCGAACATACCAATACCGTATTCATCGATAGTTGGCATTAAGTTCTTGTTTTCAGGGTCTGCATTCCAGTACTCTGTGATGTCTGCCCAGTACATATTTGCAAGAGCAGTATCGGAGTCAGTACCTTCGAATACGTCAGGGAAAGTACCTGCTGCAGCTGCCGCGGACAGGTCAGTACTCATATCGGAGATAACCTTGTTCTCAACAGTGATGTTTGGATACAGTTCCATGAATGCTTCACACATTCTGTCTGCCATACCCTGATCTTCATAGTGCCAGTAAGTTAAGGTAATGTTATCGGTTGTTACATAGTAATCACCGAAAACGTTAACAGGATCTACCTTAACAGGATCCTTTTTCGCGGTGTCATCCTTCTTATCGTTGGTTGTCTCCCCGCTTGTTGCGCCCTGAGTTGGTGTTGCATCGCCGGTGGTATCACCGCCACAGCCTGCTACGCCAATGAGCATGCTTGCTACTAATGTCATGGACACTAACAGCTTCTTCCAATAATTCTTTCTCATAATTAGCCTCCTTAAAGCTTTTTATCCGCACCCGCTGCCGCTCTCCTTCGTTCCGGCAGCGGGTAAAGATCGTTGTGAAAGGTTATTAAGTTACTTTGTAATCAAGCCGGTCTTGCGAATTCTTCGAATTCGCAAGCAGCGGGTCTGCGCCCTCAAAACATTTGTTAGAAATCATCTATCGAAAGCAAGCTTTCGTAGCTGCTTTCTACCAAACGTTTCTCATGCTTGGTTACCTTTATTCTCCGGTGATACCGGTTCGGTCGATACTTTCGATGAACTGTCTCTGAAGAACTAAGTACATCAGGAACAACGGCAGAATACTTAAGGACGTTGCCGCCATTCGTACCGACTCATTTAATGAGGTCGCCATATCACCTGTGGTTGCCCTTGTACTGAAGTTGGAGTCGAAGTTCTTTAACTGGATTACCAGGTTGGTCCATTCGCTCTTGGTTGCCAGACCCTGTACATACATCTCAGTTAAGTAAGATTCATTCCAATACCATACAAAGGAAAACAGGAATACGGTGATAATTGCAGGAACCGCAGACGGAATAGCAATCTTGAAGAAGGCCTTGAAATGGCCTGCACCGTCAATATACGCTGCTTCCATCAGTACCTTAGGTACCTGCTTAAAGAAGGAATAAAAGATCAGGATAAAAATCGCTGAATTTATTCCGTTACCAAACAATGCCGGGAGTACAAAGGTCCAAATAGTACCGAGTATTCCCATGTCATTGTAGAGTACATAAGTAGGAATCATGGTAACCTGGTCCGGTAAAATATAGGAGAACAACAGGATACCCATAAACAGCTTCTTAAGCTTAAATTCATATCTTGCAAAGCCGTAGCCGACAATCATACCGGTTAACACATTAAAAAGTGTCGGTACGCCGGCAATGATGATGCCCTTACCAAGGGTTTTCCAGAAATCCATGGACTTGGCAGCATCAATGTAGTTCTGAATGTAAAGAGAGCTTGGCAGCCACTTTACGGAACTGTCGAGCAAATCGTTTCTATCCATGAAGCTGGTGCTTATCATGTAAAGAATCGGGTAAATAAAGATGAATCCGATAATAATCAGGAGACCGTATACGGCAATCTGCTGTCCAAGACCCTGGCGCTCTCTCGTACCAAATATGAACTTATGCAGCTTTTCTTTAGTAAACTTCTTCTTAATAGTCTCCGCTACCGTCATAGGTTGTGTACTTGTGCTTGTTGCGCGCGACTTTCTTGGCATGACGTTCTCCCCTCCTTATTACACGTTTTTTTATTCTTTCTTCTTTCTTTTGTAACTTCTTGAACTTCTTAGCCTTCTTATCGTATACGTCCTTCTTGGAACCAAGCATTAACGCAAACAGGCCGACAATCAAGGTAATTACTAAAGCATACATCCACGCCATGGCGGATGCGTAACCGTAACCCTTTTCCTTAGTACCGGAGAACATGGCGGATTCAATCATGGTAATCAACACGTTCTGCTCGTTACTGGATAAGAAGATAACGGTATATACTGCGTTTAACAGAATCATTGGCTTCATGGTTGGCAGTGTAATCTTCCAGAAGCATTCCCATCCGGAACCACCGTCGATTTTTGCTGCTTCATATAAAGCCGGGTCTACCTTCTGCAATGCAGAAAGGAAAATCAGAATCTGAACTCCGGAATACCAGAGTGTCATAATCATGTTAGAGAACATCTCACCGATGGAATTTGCCACGCTGGTTGGGAAGAATACGTCAAAAGCAGCTACGATGGACTGTACATTCATGGATGGAATGGTTGCCGCACCTTCACTTACCAACATGTTCATAACCGGACCACTTACGATGATAACCGGTAAGAAGAAAATCAGTCGGAAGAATGCTCTCATCTTGATTTTTCCGTTTAACATGATGGCAATCATCAAAGCGAATACGATGATAATCGGTACCTCTAAGCAGGTTTGCCAGATGTAAGTTACAATCTGCTGCGGGAATTCCGGATCTTCGTGCCAGATATTGGCAAAGTTTCCGATTCCGACCGGATTAAAAATCATTCCGTTTGGTGTAATACGGATGTTGTACCACATGAATTTAAAGGACTGACAAAGCGGTACCAACAGGAATGCAACTACACCAATGACCCAAGGTAATGTGAAGAAGTAACCGGCTCTGGCCTCTCTCTTCTCCAGCTTACCTACTTTGATTTTTGGTTTTTTCTGTTTTTTCTCTTTTTTACTCATTAGCGCCCACCACCTTATAGGACATTGTATCAATGCTCACGCCATCCACTGTCTGGGCTGCACTGCTGTAATTTAAGTAAATCTGAGTACCGTTGCTGTAAGTAACAATACGGACACCGTTATCTAAAATCTTATGACCGGTAATCACTGCTCCCGCAACCGCATCATACACAGCCTTCAGTTCATTTGTATACTGAATAATTTCATCCTTGTATACGTCGTACTGGGAGCTGTAAATATCAGAAGAGTTTGTGTAGATTAAGTCTGCCGCACTCTCCTTTGTGATATAGAAGGAAGGATAGCTTCCTGTCTCAACCAGCTTTAAGAAGAATTCTTCTTTATTTGCTTCAAAGTTTACATAATCTGCGTAAACCGGCATCACACCTTTTAATACGATGGATAAGAACGGTACGCTTTCATCTTCGTATAAGTAGTTGGACATATACACCGGCATATCAAGGAATGCCTTTGTATTCTTCCAAAGATAAGCAAACGGCTCTTCCATGACAAGGTCTGTGGAAGCATCCAGCTCTTCTACCGCCTTTACATAAGTGTCGGCTGCCTGGAATCTGGTGTAAGGCACGTTGCTGTAAGTGTAAGTAAACAGATTATTTGTAATACCTGCAAGAGCAATGTTGTCTACTCCCTGCTTGGTATAGCTCTTTGCAAACTTGTTAAGAAGTGTGTTACTTCTGGTTGGTGTTAAGAAACGGAAGGTGGAGTAAACCTCCTTATAGGTGCTTTCTTCAAATACCTTCTTGTTTACCTTCTTTACTACATTGAAGGTAGCATTCTGCTCATCCGGATTGATACGGAGGGCTTCGTTATAAAGGTAGAAGGAAATATTCTTACTTTCCGCATCCTTAATTAACTGTGTTAATTCCTTTGTGCTTCCAATGTTCTTGTCAGCTTTGTAGCTGGTGATTGGGAGGTCATAGAGACCACCCTTCTGCCAGCCTTTATAAAGGGAGAACAAGTCGGTGACACCAACACCGGCTAAATCTTCATAGATTCCGTAAATATCTTCTACGGTAGTCATTGCAACTGCTTTAGTTCCGATTAAGAATTCTTCTCTCTCGGTGCCCAGAAAATCGATACGGGTGCGGTAGGAATTATCCTCCTGAACCACTAAATCGCCTCTGTCAAGCAGATAGTCACGATATGCATTCGCCATACCGCAGTAGTTTGCATCCTCACCGGTTAAGAACAGGAAACGCACGGTTAAATCGGAGTGGCTTCTGTCCGCTTCCACCAGATGGAAGGAACCGGATGTGGAATTATTACTGGTTGGCTGTGTGTAACGCTTACGAAGTAAGAACTTTGCATAAGCACGATTGTACTGAACATTTACACCGTTTGGCTGAGCTTCGATGGTGGCACGTTCTGCACCGTCTTCCACAATAGCCAAATATGCCAGTTCATCGTCGGTATGGGCAATGCCGTATACCGGAGCGATTGTCAGGTTCTGGTCATTTAACATTTCGTATCTGCCCCAAAGCAGGTTTGCCACGGAGGATTCGGTAAAACCGATATCGTCACCGTAAATCATGGAAGAATAACCGGTGTTGAAACGCTTTTCGTTATCTTCCAGATAAATCAAAGCACCGTTACCGTCCGGAATGAACATGTAACCTTCTTTTTGATCTAGATAGGAGACACCCATACATGGATAAATTGCCAAGGTTCCGATGTAGGTATCACTATTCTCGATAATGGAAGAATCCGGAACGGTTGCTTTAAGACCGTCTTCGGTAAGCTCTACCTTTAAAGTAACACCGAACTTATACTTGGTCCAGTAAAGCTCTGCTTCAAAACCGTTGTCGGTATAAGTAATCTTTTTGTTTACATTATCCTTAACCAAGTCTGCCTGCTTGGTATCGGTATTACCTTGAATATAGGTAATTACGATGGCGGAGGACAGATACGCCTGCCAGGTTTTATTGTTGGCGCCGTCATCATAACTTGGAGAAGACTCCATATAATGACCGGTTGCCTTATCTTCTACAACAAGGGATAAATCATCTTCACATACATAAAGATTGAACTTGCTGTTTTCTGCAATTTTTTTATGAGTTTCCTTCCAGTCTGTGACAGTTGCCACCGGTTCCTTTGCTGCCATAGCAGTTAAGGAGCCCGCCTGTGCTGCTGCAGGTACAAGACCAAGGGCAAAGGTGAGAAGGAAGCAAATCAGTTTTTTCTTCATATTAGTTGCCAATCTTGTACACCACCTCTCTGAAAATAGACTCAACGAAATCAATTACCTGAGAGGATAATACATAAATGATGAATGCCAGCAGACATACAATCAAAATAGTAAATACTGTCAGGACAATAATTTTTACCGTTTCCTTTACGGAATAGTTATTGATTTCCTTAATGGATAAGAAAATCAGTACGCCAATCCAGGCAAGCATTGCAGTATTACCGAATCTTACAAAGAATGCTTCATTTTCGGTTACCACATGGGACAATACAAACAGTGCCGGCTGGATTACTAAGTACGGGCCAAAGCTGTAAATGAGGGAACAGTAAATATGCTTAAATTTACCTTCACCGTCATTGATGGTACACATTAAGTAGTTACAGCTTACTACCAGTACGAGAACCAGTACAATAAATCCGATATCGGATAAGATGTCGTACTCACCTTCTCTTACTCCCTTAAACAGGAAGCCACAGAAATACTTATTGATAATGTATTCCACAATACCGATTACCAACAGACAGTTGGCACTGAGTACGGAAACCCTGCCTTCTTTACGGATGCCGTAGCAGCCGTCAATCGGATGTCTCATGAAGAAGAACATGTATCCCATCTGCTTGATTAACTTCTTGCTTCTGATTTTATCAATCAAAGCTCTGACAGGATCTAAGATATGTTTCTTTTTGTCCAAGGCACCGATTACCTTTACTGCAACAAACAATACGATGCAAAGGATAAATACGGTTGCCAGATTCTGCTTTAACCACACATTTCTGATTTCCCAGAAGGAATCGGAATAGGTTTCATAGTCCTTGGCAAGTCTTGCATACTCTAAGGAGCTTTCGTAATTTTCTTCCTTAAAGAGATTCTTGCCCATAGCCATGTTAGCATAATCAAACAGGTTGTTCATACGAAGCACTTCGGTTAATGGCTCTTTACTTTCGGTGTAACGGCCCTTGGAGAATAAATACAGTGCTTCATGTAAATGATTGGTAAACTCGGTTGGTGTGTAGATAATAATCTGCTTCTTATCAGAGTCCAGTACGTAAATCTTATCATTATCATCTACCTGAATTGCTTCTGCCTTGGTAGAAAGACCGATACGCTGCATACCGTCGTCACTGCCGCCGAATACGAAGAGTAATTCACCTTCGTTGGTGTATTCGTAAATGTAACCCTGCTGGGATACAACGTATACGTTGTCGTGGTTACCGGTGGTTACCGCTGCTGGCACATCATCGTAAGCGTCGTTTTCCAGCTCTAACATATTGGAACCGGCAATGTTCAAACGCTTTAAGGTATCCATACCTTCGCCTCTGGTTACGGTGTAGATAATACCCTTTTCATCGATAGCCATGTTATCCGGTGTGGATGGAATGTTACCAAGCATTTTTGCTCTTGCGGAATCCGGTAAAATGCTTCTCCAGATGATTCTCCAAAGAGATGGATCTGTTGCATTGGTACCAAAGTAACCAAGAAAAGTTCCGTCATCTACCGGAGAAATCTGTACAATACCGTTGGTATTGGATTCACAAATTGCATAAATGGTACCGGACTTATTTGCCACTACTTTGAGCGGTAAGAAGTCCTGGGTTTCGCCGTACATTGCTTCGGTTGGTCTGTCGTAGGAAGCAATCAGGGTACCCTTTTCGTCAAATACCCAGATCATTTTGGCATCACGGTCTGCCACATAACAGATTCTGTCTTCTGTTACGTAAATACCTCTCGGGTTTACAAAAATATCTTCACCGAAGCTTCCGTAGTAATTTCCTTCGATATCGGTAACCAGTACTCTCTTATTACCGCTGTCTAAGATATACATGGTACCGTCACTTAAGATGGTAAAATCCGTTGGGGCCTTTAAGGTTTCATCACCGATTTTATTGATGGTACCGTACGGAAGATAGGCTGTCTGTGTTTCAATAACAGAACCATAACCGTCTACCGTATAGGTTTTATACGGGGAGTCTGCCAAAGCAGCCACCGGTTCTGCAAAAAATCCCATTGTTAAGAGAAGTGCCAACAATGAGACGAAAAGCTGTTTTACTTTCTTGTTCATGTGTCGTCCTCTCTTTACTATTTAATACCGGAGTGAGCCATGGTATTCATAACCTTATTCTGTAAGAAGCAGAACAGGATTAAGTTTGGCAGGAACATAAGCAAGGATGCCGCTGCCTGAACACCCTGACCGGCTACGCTGTTACCATTGGCACTTGCCAAGGTATTCATGTAGAACACCAGCGATTTTAAGCCTTCATCACTAATATAATAGTTGGATGCCTCCAGGTTGCTCCATACCTGCTGGAATACTAAGATTGCAGCGGTGGCCAGAGCCGGTTTGATCATCGGAATAATAATCTTAAAGTATACATGGAGTTCGGTTGCACCGTCCATGTAAGCCGCTTCGATTAAGGAATCCGGTACGGTGTCTACGAACTGCTTTAACAGGAAGACGGAAACCGGAAGCGGAATCAGCGGTAAAATCTGGGACCAGTAAGTATCGGTAAGTCCAAGGAACTCAACTACTAAGTATCTTGGAATCATAACTGCTACCGGTACGAACATCAGCGCCAACTGGTTGATGTTGAAAATAAGGTCTCTTCCTTTGAACTTTAACTTCGACATGGCATATGCTGCTGCAGAAGATAAAATCATGGAGGAGAACACAACGCTTACGGTAATAAGTACACTGTTAAACAGATACTTACTAAGCGGAATACCCGCTGCGCGGGAAGCCTTAAATAACTGTCGGAAGTTATCCAGGGTTGGGTTGGTTGTAATAAACTTTGGCGGAAATGCGAACAACTCTTCCATCGGCTTAAATGCGTGGAAAATGATGTACACAATCGGAAGTCCCGTAATCAGGGCCAAAGGAACTACAAACAGATACAGCTTAATCTGACCTTTTTCAAATTTATCAGGATTCATTCTATGTCCCTTATATGCAGCCATTTGTTTTTCCTCCTTCCTTAATCATTTTCGCCAAAGAGCTTACCGCTCAGTTTGGAGAATATCTGAACAATTAACAGTAACACAACGGAAACCGCTGCTGCGTAACCCATTTCATAACGGATGAAACCGTAGTCTTCGATATGGTTTACGATAAGCTGTGCCGCATAACCCGGTGTCGGGTTGCCGGCAAGCATGGTGCTGACGGAACCGTTCTGGAATGCACCTACAATCTGCATTACGGCCGCGAACAGCATCTGCGGCTTCATACTAGGAATAGTGATATAAATCATTTCCTGGAAACGGTTCTTAACACCATCGATGGCAGCTGCTTCATATAAGCTTTCGTCTACGTTTAAGAGACCTGCTAAGATGGATAAGAAGCCTACCCCCATACTACTCCACAAACCGATGATAATAACGATTGGAAGTAAGTACTGGCCGCTGGTCAGCCAGATAATCGGCTCATTGATGATGCCGATTTCCATCAACCAGCTGTTGATGTAACCAGTCTGGTCACCGGTAAACATAATTTTCCAAAGTACGGACATGGCAACACCGGCCGTCATACTCGGAGAATATAAAATCAAGGCTAAAATAGTTCTTGGCCACTTGGTTAAGTTAGCCAGTGCCCACGCCAGCAGGAAGGATAATACATATCCGCCCACACCGACGATAATCGCATATTTTACAGTGTTCGGTAAAACATACTGCATGAACACTTCATCACTGGTCAATAAGTTGATATAATTCAGGAAGCCTACAAAGCTTGGAAACTGAATGGTATCAAAGTTTGTAAAGGACAGGATAACTGCCATAACAACCGGCGC
The DNA here is from genome assembly GCA_017622795.1 of Lachnospiraceae bacterium. Lineage (GTDB taxonomy): Bacteria > Bacillota > Clostridia > Lachnospirales > Lachnospiraceae > SIG299. The sequence continues at coordinate 6,896 of JAGAQI010000088.1, read as the reverse complement.
CACAATGAAGATTGCAAACAATATGGTGTATGGTCCCAAAAAAGCGTAGCCGGCTTTATTCTGTTGTGATTTTCTGGCTACCTTGGACCAGGTTTTCTTTTTACTCATTGTTTTTCCCCTCTCTGCCCTTATCGACCAAGAATTTCACGTACGGTGTCTACAGACGGTACGATGTATTCCTTGATAACATTGCCTTCACTGTCGATATAGCCGAATTCCTCCAGCTTACGGCTGGTTTCACGGTTTACGATTTTTACAGCGTCATCGATACGGGAACGAAGATTTTCGCCGTCTACAACAACATTATTGAAAATGTTACTCATTTCACGCTCTAACATATAACCGCCAAGTAATCTTGGTGCTTCTAAGATGTAGGTTGCCTGCTCCAGAACCACTTCCTTATCGGCAGTTGGGAACGGAAGCATTGCAAACGCTTCTAAGTTTGCGGTTGGCCAAATGTATTCATCACCGTACATAATCTGAAGCATCTGTCCGAACTCTGCCTGAACCTGGGCGCTGGACCACCAGTCCATAAACTGCCAAGCCTTCTGTTCTCTTTCATCATCAGACTTAAACATGATGGTACTTTCGGCGCCTCCCGCCATGTAACGGTTGATTTCGCCGGTTTCTTTATCTTTAATACCCGGTACCAATGCAACGCCCCAGGAGTTTGCAATTTCCGGAGCCGCATTTAAAATCAGGTTGTAAGAGTTGAAGTCAGCAAAGCCCACCGGTAAGTCACCGTTTCTGAAATGCTGATAGAAGTTTGGTACGTCTACCGGCAAATCATACAAGGTAAACAACTCGGTTAACTGTGTTAAGCCATCTACACATTCTTCACTGTCAAGCAGTAAATCCTGTGCCGTTCTGCCATACAACTGGCCACCGTTCTGGAAAATCAGTGGTGTGGTACCATGGTAGTTTCTCATGGCAGCCATCGGTGCTGTCTGGTAACAGACATTTAATCCTCGCATCTGTAAGTCAGGAAGCATGGCGATTAACTCATCCATAGTTTCCGGAATTTCTAAACCAATCTTCTCCAAAACATCGGTACGATAAAACATAACGTAGAAGTTCATGGTTTCCGGCAGGGAGAAAAGACCGTCGCCGATAACACTCGGAACCAGCATACCTTCGCTGTATCTGCCGAATACTTCTTTATAATTGTCGAACTTGGTTAAATCAACCAGTGCACCACGGGTACCAAGCTCAAACGGAAGTGCGTAGTTAAGACCGGTGGCAATGTCCGGTGTATCGCCGGAAGCATTGGACAATACCAGCTTGTTGGCATCGGTCATTAAGGATAAGTCAACCTCAATACCGGTGGCCGGTGTAAACTGTTCATCAATCATCTTCTGCATGATTTCTACATACTGACGAGGACGGTTTACCCAAACCTGGATATGTTCTTTATTTACGTTAGTTGCAGAATAGGACTGGCCGAAGAAAGAGAAGAAAAATCTCTTAACTGCCAACCAGATGGACTGGAAGAATCCAAGGCCGTCCGGAAGTTCTGCTTCTTCCTGATATAAGTAGATACGGTCAATGGAAAGAATGTTGTCATTGATAATATCTACAAAGTTTGCAATCTGTGTGTTGATGGAGTTGGAGCTGTTGGACAACTCATCCACGCGGTAAATAAGTTCATCCGGCTCTTCTGCCAGAGTCTGTAACTGTTTTGCCGCAATACCGAGATAAGCAAAAGCTGCAACCTCGGAACCGTTCTCTGCTTCTACACCCGGAAGACCGGCTGCCTGCTCCAGTAAACCGTTCAGACGGTCCACCCAGGAATACAGACGATGCTCTACGTCAGGAATGTATCTGGTAAGCTTTAAGTCACGGTATTTATCCTTATTGCTGCCGGCTACCTTGGTAACCTCCAAAGATAAGTCATTGACTGCATTCATGATTTCATCTACCGCTTCCAGTGCAAAACGTAATTCTTCCGCACTGATGGTAAAGGAAATAGTATGTACTCCTGCTTCTAAATAAACGCTTAAGTTTCTTCCGTGTTCATCGGTAAGAGTGGAATTTTTATATTCCTTTGTGGAAGCCACCGGATAAGAACGGAACGCTTCGTTTGGAATCGCACCGTCAATCTTTACATCCAGATAAACCGGGAAGTCATTTTTGTCGCCCTGACGGTAGTTCATACCGATGTAATAGTAGCCCGGTGCAGTCACATTAAACTGGTAAGAAATTGTCTGACCGGCTGTTTTGAAGGAATCACCATCCAAAATATTTAACACCTTTTCTTTCGCAGAAACAGGACTTAATGCCGAATCATATTCACCGGCTGCATGAATGGAGGAGTCATTTCTTTCAAAGAAATCTTCCGCTTCAATTTCAATAATATTTTCTCCCGGTGCTTCCTTGGAAACCACATATTCCGGAATTTCTGTCGGAGCAACTAAAGAAATGTTGCCAAGTAATACAGTACCTTCTCCCATGGCAATTTCGAAGCTATGGGAACCTTCGGTTAAATAAACCAAAAGAGGCTCAGTATAACGGTAGCTGGCATCCATTAAATACTTGCTTTCCCAGCGCTTATCTTTTTCCGGCATGGTAACGATTTCGTTGCCGTAACGGTCCATATCTGCCTTGCCGTCAGAAATCCAGGTAGTCTCAAACTTTAAGTTTCTTGCTTCATAGAACGGATACTCTCCGTCTACCTTGAAGGACAACTCAATCGGAAGAATGGAGTCGTCATTGGAAAGGTAATCAAAGTTAATCCAGTACAGTGCAGTTTCCGGTACATCCACGGTAAGACCGATGGTGTCTCCAACTGTCATCTGCACTACATCATTTGCATATCCCTTATTTTCAGAGGTAAGCATATTACTATAGGTTTTATCCAGTACCTTATCAATTTGGAATTCTACATTTCCTCCTTTGTATTCATACTTTGGTGCGGTATACTCTGCACTCACCTTGGTATAACCGGTAGCCAGACGCTCCACACTGTACTCGGTGGAAGAAACGTTTTCTGTTACAGTGCCGCTTTCCTCTGCCGCAAATGCCTCCTGCACGTAAGTACAAGGCTGCAGTAGGACGGCAGACATTGTTGCCAGCGCTATTGATTTTTTCAACCATTTATACTTCATAATTATTTCTCCTAAAATCACTTAACAGTAACCTCCAGATGCAGTACACTGCATGCCGGAATGGTAAACACCAGCTTGTTATCTACTACCTTGCAGCCATCAAAGCTTTCTGCCTTAACAACCTCAGGTGCATCAAAGGTATTGTGGGCGTGCATCTCGTTCACAAGAACGGTTCCCTTTACGTCGGTTACTTCTGCCTCAGCAAGCTGACCCTCGATGTCATAAGCTTCATTCACGGAAAGGTTTGTCATAGTGATGTGAATCTTTCCGTCGGTACCGAGGGAAACGGATTCGGTTAAGTTTGGAACCTGATCTTTTTCTGTACCAATCTTTACAGTTTCCACATAGCTGTCTAACAGTTCTGCACCCTGATGACAATTGTACATCTTAAATACATGGTAAGTTGGTGTAAGAATCATCTTGGCACCTTCCGTTAAGATTACGGACTGTAATACATTAACCATCTGTGCGATGTTTGCCATCTTTACTCTGTCACAATGCTTATTAAAAATATTTAAGTTAATTCCGGCTACCAGAGCATCTCTCATGGTGTTCTGCTGATATAAGAAACCCGGATTTGTTCCCGGCTCTACATCGAACCAGGTACCCCATTCGTCGATAATCATACCAACCTTGTGTTCCTTATCATATTTATCCATGATCGCACCATGATGTTTAATCAGCTCTTCTATGTATAAGGTCTTATTTAAGGTCTGATACCACATTGCTTCGTCGAAGTCAGTAGCACTTCCCTTGTTTTCCCATCCGCCCGGATGAGTATAATAATGAAGGGAAAGACCATCCATGAAACCATGCAACCATGCAGGCGCCTGGAAACAGGTATCCATTACCTTGTCTGTCCAGTTGTAATCATCTACGTTTGGTCCGCAGGCAATCTTAAAGATTGGGCGGTCATTATGATAATTTCTTACATAGGTCTGATATCTTCTATATTCATTTGCATAGTGGGTTGGAGTCATGTTACCGCCGCAGCCCCAGTTTTCGTTACCTACGCCGAAGTAGTCAACGGTCCAGGACTCTGCACTTCCGTTTTCTTCTCTGAGCTTTGCCATTGGAGAAACGCCGTCGAAGGTCATATACTCTACCCATTCACTCATTTCCTGTACGGTACCGGAACCCAGGTTACCGTTTACATAGGTCTTACAGCCAAGCTGCTTACACAGTTCCATAAACTCATGTGTACCGAAGCTGTTGTCTTCTACTACGCCGCCCCAGTGGGTGTTAATCATTTTCTTTCTGTTTTCTTTTGGACCGATACCATCCTTCCAATGATATTCATCAGCAAAGCATCCGCCCGGCCAACGAAGAACAGGAACCTTCATTTCCTTTAAGGCCGCAACCACGTCATTTCTCATTCCGTTTGTATTAGGAATTTCAGAATTTTCTCCTACATAAATACCTTCATAGATGCAACGACCCAGATGCTCTGAGAAGTGACCCTGAAGTTCCGGGTTGATGTGACCCATCTGTCTTTTTGTGTTTACAAATAATTTAAACATAAACTGACTCCTCCGTTTGGCGTTTTTTGTACATATCGAACAAATTAAGTTTCACTAAAAACTGAAGCACTCCACTTTTTCAATCGTTTTCGTCGATTTGTATTTCAGTTTTGACTCAACTATTATCGTTTTCTCTTAAATTATAACACTAACCCATCTATCACGTCAAGAGGTAACAGTAGTAATTTTTCATTCAGACGTCAAAAAAGCGCTTACATTTTTGTGCAATATGACTAAAATGCGTTTTAGTAAAAACTTTAGCATTTAACCATTGACTAAATTTAGCATTTCATTTATAATAAGAATTAACTTTTTACTTAAACTTTATTCTTTCACTTAACCAAAGCGCAAACCTTTAGTTTTCGCTTTAAAACCACAGAAACGGAGGAGTCCCATGCTTTATCTTCATTCTTTACAAGAAGCCGAAGAAACCTTCAAGGCGCTCAGTACTCCGATGCGTTTACGCATTTTGGAGCTTGTATATGAAAATAATAATCTGAGTCTGAATGACCTTGCAGAAGCTCTGGGTCTTACCAACAGTGCTATTTCCCTCCATGTCGGAAAACTGGAAGGTGCTGGTCTGGTAACCATCAAGACCACCTCCGGCAAGCGTGGCATCCGCAAAGTTGTCCAGCCGGTCCATGAAAAACTTATCGTTGACCTGGCACCACAGACACCGGCTCAGCCATGCTACAAAGATGACATATCTGTTGGCCATTACACCAGCATCGACGCGCATCCAACCTGCGGACTTGCATCTCCGCAAATCATCATCGGTGAATTAGACAATCCGAAGATGTTCTCCTTCCCGGAGCGTTTCAATGCCGGTATCCTCTGGATTGGTTGGGGAAGTATTACATATACTCTTCCAAACCGTCTCCACGCAGGGCAGCGCTTAACAGAACTGCAGATTTCCTTTGAAATCTCTTCGGAATGTCCGGAAGTCAACGAAGACTATCCAAGTGACATTTACTTCGAAATCAACGGTGTTCCTCTCGGCAAGTGGATCAGCCCGGGCGACTACGGTGTCCGCAAGGGCATGCTCTCTCCTGCCTGGTGGCCGGATCTTTTAAATCAGTACGGTCTGCTTAAGACCCTGATTATCAATAAGGACGGCACCTACATCGACGGAACCCACCGCATTTCCAAGTACACCATCGACGACTTAAATATCGATTACAACAGTTCCATCGAATTTAAGCTTTCCGTACCGAAGGAAACAGCAAACTGCGGCGGACTCACACTGTTCGGCCAGTACTTTGGCGATTACAGCCAAGACATATGCGTAAAAGCATATTATGAAGATGTGAATAATTAAATTTTCACTTTTTTCAAATTAAAAGGAACCTCCAACTATATCTCCGGGTACGTGGTAAACCACTGTACTCCTCCGATATAGTTGGAGGTTCCTTTTACGTTAAGTTGTATATAAAGTCAATAACTTAATTATTCACACATCACCATGCGCAGAAAGTGCCTGTGTTAGTTTTTCATCAATGCACTAATATCTTCCTCCGTTAAGTTTTTCCAGGACATATCTCCCTCTTTCAGATTTCCGAAGGTTTCCGCAAACCAAGCTTCATAAGCTGCGCCATCCTGCCAGATTCCATCCGCAGTAAAACGATACACCATACCGTCACCATCTTTGTCTGCATCTTCAGGGAAGTGTGCCGGGTGATAATACTTGTCCCAGGCAGAGATTTCAAACAGAAATTCATAGGTATCGTTTTCTGCATCATATTGATATAAACTGTACGGCCAAAGTGCTCTGCCCTCTCTTGCCGCATTAGAATGGTTATACAGCGACACAGCAGTCAATATCCCGTTTTCAAACACCCGGAAGCCCGGATAAATCACTGCTTCTTCATACAAGGTCCCCGTCTCCGGCCGGTACTCTAAAATATAGGTGCGGGTCTGTGCACTGTAGGTAGCCGAATGAAGAATCATGAGTTCATCCTTCCCGTCAAAATCCACGTCACAGATAGTAAAACGGTCAAGTGTAATCGGGTATACTACTTCGCTTTCACTGTCATCCGGCAGCTTACATTCATAAAGTAAATCAAAAAGAATATCTTGATATTCTTTCAGCATCTTTTCTTCTTCAGAGCTCTTCACAGGCTTCCCATCAAGCAAATTGGAATTCGTAATATATAAGTGAAGGTTTAAACAGCCTTCACTCTTTTATTTTATAATGAAGGTGATTGGCCTACGAAATTTGGAATTGGGACAATACGCCCGAAGTTAAATGTGTTAGCCAGCCTTCATTATCCTG
>JAGAQI010000008.1 GCA_017622795.1 Lachnospiraceae bacterium | reverse complement strand
GTTGGTCTTGCTGTACCAGGAGTGATTGGCACGTTCTTTTCCTGACAATACTTAACAACCTTTGGATTTAAACCAGGGCTAACGATAAACTTAGAACCTGCTGCCACTGCTCTGTCAACCTGCTCTGTAGTAAGAACGGTACCTGCACCTACTAACATTTCAGGATAAGCTTCGTTCATAAGGCGGATTGCTTCTTCTGCTGCGTCGGTACGGAAGGTAACTTCTGCAACCGGAAGGCCACCTTCGCAAAGAGCCTTTGCCAAAGGCACTGCGTCCTTTGCATCGTCAATTACTACTACAGGAATAATACCAAGTTTCTGAAACTGCTCTAAAATTGGATTCATAACGTATCTCCTTTTCGTTTCTTCTTTATTTAACAACTCCGACTCTCTGCGGAGTGTAAGTGCTTACAAAGACAGTATACCGCAACTTTTATAAAAATTCAACCGTTTTATGCTTTTCCAAGCAGGATTTTCGATAAAATATTACTGTCATACAAAAAGCTTAAAATCTTGCTTTCCCAAATCATATTCAGACAAGTTTGTCCGAACGCAGTACTGCCAAGCATGGTAATTACAATAAAAACAATCCACAAAATAACCAGACCCTCCAATGCACCCATGACGATACCGGCAATTGTATTAATTTGATGCAGCACCGGCAGCTTGCTAAGTAAATCAAGAACAAAACAAAGCACTGCCAGACCCACCGCTGCTACAATAAAGGTAATAAAGAAGCCCAAAGCATTCAAAACAATGTTAGTAAGCAATTCGCAGATATAGGTTTCTAATGCATTCAGCTTATCACCCACAAAATCTGTCGCTTCTTCCTTTTTTTCTTCCATTGTATCTGACAGGGAATCTTTGATAGTATCCTTAATACTTGCAGGAAGCTCCAGACCATCGATAAATGCGAGAGGATCCTTTTCTTCCTCTGAGCTTAAGTTTTCCGCAACGCCGGACAAGTCAATCACTTGTTCCAATTTTGACTGAATACCTCCGGAAATCTTTTCACTGCTCTTCAACATATTTGTCACGATTGGACTAACCAAAATAGTGATAATAATTACCGCAATTGTAGAAACCAGGGAGAATACCGACTTAACAAAGCCAACCCTCCAACCAATAAATGCAAATACCCCAATGAGTGCCAACGCAAAAATCAATAACCAATTCATATTAATTTTCCTCTTTTCTTGTTTTGTTTGTTAATTTTATCATTTGTGCCTTTCCGCCATCAACCAGAAAGTACCGATTGCCTCCGGCAGGAAAAACCGCTTCCAGATTTTGTTCAAAAGAACAACTGAACTTTCCGGAACCATTCGCACGGTAAATGGTTACTCTTTGCGGACTGAAAAAAACAATTTCTTCTGCTGTTGCCGCAATAGTCTCATATTCCGGAAGCTCATTTAAAACATTCCGTTGATTTCCTTTTTCATCGTAAAAGCTCAGTGCCCTCTTTTTCTCTGCGGTTTCCGTTATAACATAAATACCGCTGTCAACACAGAGCAAATCAACGATTGGCTCCTTCGGCTTTGTTTCACAGATTAGTTCCGGTACTTCCGTCATGCGGTAAAGAGTAAACCCGTCCTCCAGTAAAACACACACCGTATCCTCATTCAAAAAACACACATCATACGCCAATAAATTTTCCGAAAAAATCTTTTGCCCTACAATATTGTTGATATGGTTTTTTCCAACCTCGTCCGCATTGTAAAAGGTTGCCTTACAAATCATGGCATCCCCCTGAAAAGTTACATATAATGTAACCAGTTTTTTACCATCCGGAGACAATGCAATGTCAATAGGAATTCCATCTATTTTTGTTTTTGTGTTGATGTCCACCCGCAGGTTGCCGTTGATATCATACAATTGGATAAAATCTTCCGAAACATTATCCAACAGTACGGCAGTAACTCCCTGCTTAGCCACCTCATGCTTCACAATAGGATAAATCACATCATAATTATATGGTATACCGTTTTCAGCCACTACATACACGGTTTTTCCGCCAATATCCGCCACCGCAGCTACATCCTCGCAATAAACAAGTTCCGGATTATCCAGCTGATACGATATTTCCCATATTGCAGAACCGTTTTTATCCAGTGCCTTTGCACCATCATTACTATAAGCAAACAGCCTGTCCTCCCCTGCACCGTATCCTGCTAAATTTGAATATAAGGAAGCTTCTGCCTGCATTTCATAATTTTTAAATTCCCGGACACGCAGATACTGTATACTGCCGATTCCGGCAAGAATAACCAACAATACAAGCGCAATCCGCACAATCCGCGCAACTTCTTCTTTCTTAAATTTACCTTTTGTTTTCTCTTCCAAAAAACGGACCCACTTTCTTTTGTAATAAAATAAGTATATCATACTCTCTATTTTTTCGCATTAAATTTCTTCACGGAAGAAAAATTTTTTGCCCTTCAATTAATTCTTCTCCTTCCGAAAGACTGTTGAGTAAACGGATAGCTTCCGCCTTCTCTTCTGTTCCGTAAAACTTTATACAGATAGACTCTACGGTTTCTCCCTCTTCTGCCACATATACTTTTTGTATGGAAGACACCAGTTTTTCCTGCTGATTAATCAGTTCCTTCAAATGATTTCTTTCCTGAATCTGCATCGCCAGTCCTGCAATTACCAAAATCGCAATACAGGTCAGTATACCGCCGGTAGCATAAAACAGTTGATAAAAGGAGCCTTTACTTTTTGGAAATTCTGCAGCCGGCATTTTAGAAACCTCTTCCGCCGGTTCTTTTTCTTTCCTTAGTTCTTCTTTCCTTAGTTCTTCTTTCCTCACTTCTTCTCTCTTCGGATAAATCAGATTTACTCCTGCCATATAATTCTGCATCTCCGCATTTCTTTCATAATACACATAATATCCCGGCAGTTCCCGCAGCTCTCCTTCCTTATAGCCAAACACCTTTTGTTCCTTTTCCGCCGAATCCATTTTCAGCAGAATTTTATTCCCTCCGCCAAAATTATCCTCCTGGATTTTTTTCTGGCGCTCCATATCTTCCAAAAGGAATCCCGGGCCTCCTAAAAACCATCCCACAATCTGCATCGTCGGAAAATAATCCCGGATATCCCGATATATCCCCGCCCAGTTATCTTCAGAGAAACAGATTACATCATGCTGCAATACATCTTTTGCCTCCAACACTCCGCGAACCAAAATCTTATCCCCTTGTCCGTTTTCTATGCATTCTCCCACTAAAACACCAACTACACAACCGGTATAGTCCCTTTCAGAAAGATTCTTAGCAAAAGCGAAGGCATAATCCTCAATAAACACTTCCGGTGTATCCAATGCCGGTTGCCCAATCTGCCTCCGGTTATTCGGAAGCCGGCGTTGGTTTTGCATCTCCGCCGGTCTTTTTTCATAAATAGTTTCCGTCATTACAACCTCTTTTCTGCACCGGCTTCCGGCGCTTTTTTCCGTATTGTACCATTACCTTCATGCTTATTTTGCCGCAATATGTCATCCAAAAAAATTTTTTTGATTGGTCTATTTTTCTATATTCCGGTAATACTCTGATAAAAAAGAACGTAGCGAAAGGAACCTCCATGCTTTATTATAATTCGAAACAATTATCTTCTTCCTATGAATTCGGAAAACAGCTTTTTGAAAAAATCCATCAGCAAAAGAGCGGATACCAGCCTTTGGTTTTTTTATGTATCGGATCCGACCGGGCCACCGGAGATTCCCTTGGCCCTATCGTCGGTTACAAATTGAAACAACGCAGGCTCTCTTCCGCTTATGTATACGGAACATTGGAGCATCCGGTTCATGCCAAGAACTTAAACGAAGTTATCCGGGAAATCCATGACACCTTTGACCAGCCTTTTATTGTAGCCATTGATGCCTCTTTGGGAAAAGCATCCCATATCGGATATTTTACATTAGGGGAAGGTGCACTAAAACCGGGAGCCGGTGTAGGAAAAAGCCTGCCTCAGGTCGGGAACCTGTATATTACCGGCATCGTAAATCTTTCCGGTTTTTTGGAGAATTCCCTGTTACAGACCACCCGTCTCCACACCGTTATGGATTTGGCAGATAAAATCAGCACCGGCATTTTTTACTGTCTGGCAAAACTATAAAAAATATCCCCGGAAACAGAATTGTTACTATTTCCGGGGATATTATATTTGGTACCACTTTTATTTTCCGTTTTCCAATGCCAAGGCTTCACCGATGGTTGCCGCCTCACCGGATGTAATCCTGGCAATCAGCTTGTCCAATTTTTGCACGGTCAGCATGTCTTTTCCAAGGTAGCTCTCATACTGCTTAGACATCATAAGCGCCTGATTTTTTACCATATCTTCCACATTTTTTTGTTCCGCACAAATTTCTTTATATTTTTCTCTGAGGGAAGTCAGCTCTTCCTCATAACGGCTCTTTATTTCTGCCTTGATTTGAGGAGCTGTTGTTGTTTCAAACTTATTCAGTTCATCCTTCTCTTCTTCGGTTACCCGCTTAATTTCTTCACCGATTTCATTCAGTTCGTCATCGTACTGTTCCAAACCATAGGTGCTTTCATCTGCATCTTTTTTAATTCCGGTCTGAATCATTCGGATACTCTTCTTATTGCTCATATACTGTTTCCTGATATTACGCACTTCGCGAATGGTATCCAAATGTTTTTCCTTAACCTTGTTATTAATGGCAAGATACACACTGCCGATTAATAAAATCATGACAACATAAATCATTGCCAAGGCCAGTTCTCCCGCTTTTTCTGCAAAAAACAGCAGATAAATACCAAAGGGAATCACCAAAAAAACAATAAGGAGTCCTAAAATAAACAACAAAAACTCACCGAATGTTCTCGGCATAAAAAAGGAATAGAACAATGTTGTATTACAAAACCTTGGTGTCTTTCCTGTTTTCAGCTTTGTTTTCATTTCCAAGGCAAGGGCTTTATTGCTTTCCCGAAGCGCTGCCGTTTCTTCTGCAATACGCTCCCCTACTTTAACGCCCTTATCCTTTTCTTTTTTTGACTTTATCTTTTTGTGACGGGCATTTAAAGCAGACAACTGACTTTCATACGTAGCTGTCAACTCACTTTTCCGTTTTTTCAACGTAGTTTCTGTTTCGTCGGACAAATCCTTTTCTTTGGTAGCAATCAATTTGTCCAGCCTTGCTTCTTCCTTTATCAGTTCTGCGTTTCTTTCCTGATAACCGGTAAACTCCAATACATGTTCTTTAATTGTGTTTAGTTCATCAACCCCACCATGTAAAATCGCATTCTCCATAGCTACCTCCTCTGCTACAGTTCTTTTCTTCCTTCCAATGCACGAAGCAGTGTCACCTCATCAATATATTCCAAATCTCCGCCTACCGGTACCCCGCTGGCAATCCGAGTTACTTTGATTCCGGCAGGCTTCAACAGTTTACTGATATACATAGCGGTTGCTTCACCTTCAATATTGGAATTTGTCGCTATTATTACTTCTTTTACATCCTGTTGTAGTCGGACAAGCAACTCTTTGATTGTAATATCCGCCGGTGTTACGTTCAGAAGCGGAGAAATCGCACCATGAAGCACATGATACACCCCGTTGAATTTTCCGGTTTTTTCATAAGCGGCCAGGTCTCTGGAATTTTCCACCACCATAATGGTCTGCTTGTCCCTCTCCGGACTTTTGCAAATTGGGCACAGCTCGTTATCGGTAAGTGTGCAACACTCTTTGCAACGGCATACCTTTTTACGCGCAGAAACAATAGAATCTGCCAGTGCTTCCACAGAGTCTTCCGGCATGTTAATAATATGAAAAGCAAGCCGCTGCGCCGACTTGCTTCCAATACCCGGAAGCCCGGATAACGTTTCAATTAATTTTGTAATCTGACTGCTGTAATAATCCATTAGAAAGGAAAGCCTCCACCAAGACCGCCGGTCAGGGAGCCCATTACTTCTGCAGAAGCTGCTTCCATCTGACGTAATGCTTCATTTGCTGCTGCAACAATTAAATCCTGTAACATTTCGATATCATCCGGATCTACCACTTCCGGCTGCAGGGTAACTGCGGTAATTTCCTTTTTACCGGAAACCGTAACACTTACTGCGCCGCCACCGGCTGTTGCAGTAAATTCCTTCGTTTCCAGTTCCTGCTGCTTTTCTTCCATCTGACGCTGCATTCTCTGCGCCTGCTTCATTAAATTGTTCATGTTTCCCGGCATTCCTCCCGGAAAGCCTCCACGCTTTGCCATAAATAAATCCTCCTGGTTTTTTCTCCATTTTAGTCTATAAATTCTACCGGTATCTTACGGATCATTTTTGTAATATCCGGATACATATTCGCTTCTTTTTGATTTACCGCAAGTACGGCCTGTACTTCCACGTCCTTTTGAATCTGGGCACGAATCGTATTTTTTATGGTTTCCAGATGATCGCCCTGTTCAATAAACTCCTTATCAAAGGCTTCCGTAAACACTAAAAGTAAACGGTTTCCTTCTCCTACGCTTGGTCTCGCGCTGCTTAACGAAACCTTTAAAGAGCCCGGAAGACGGGATGTAATCTGCTGCCAGTTACCGGCCACTTCCGCAATATCCTCCGGTAATGCCACCGGATAATTCACCGGCTCTTCTTCCGATACTTCCGAAGCACCCGCATCTGCACCCTGTATGTCGCCGCTTTGCCGCACCGTTACTACACCATGTTCCAGTGCTTCCTCCACTCTTAGCAGTCTGTCCGCCAAGGCATCCTTTTCCGGCTCCATTTGAGGCTTACACAGCTTAATAAGCGCCACCTCTACCAAAACTCTTTTTTGGGAAGCATAGCGGATCTGATTTGTCAAATCAGAAAAAATGCGGATATACCGTACCAGACGTTCTGCTTCACAGGCATGAACTTCCTGCAAAAACGCTTCCCGGTAATCGGTTGGAATCTCCATGGTATCCATTAATTCTTCCGAGGCCTTCGCCAGCAAAAGGTTTCTGAGATACCAGGTGAAATCTACTGTAAACTGGGTTAATTCCCTTCCCCGCGCCACAATTTCATCCAGCAGCCGCAGACATTCCGTAACATTTCCGGTCCGGATATGTGCCATCAGCTTTCCGAAAATAGAAACGTCTACCGTGCCAAGCACTTCCAACACTTTATCATAGGTTAATGTTTCTCCAAGATAAAATGCAATACACTGGTCAAGCAGACTGATGGCATCACGCATGGAACCGTCTGCTGCTGTTGCCACGTAACGTAGTGCACGGTCTTCCACGGAAAGATTTTCCGCCGTAGTCAGCTCTTTTAAACGACCGGCAATTTCTTCCACGGTAATACGGCGGAAGTCATACCGTTGACATCTTGATAAGATGGTAATCGGTATTTTGTGCACTTCTGTAGTTGCTAAAATAAATATAACATAGGAAGGCGGCTCCTCCAGAGTCTTTAACAATGCGTTAAAGGCTCCGGCAGAAAGCATGTGCACTTCGTCTATAATATATACCTTATATTTTCCCTCGGTTGGGGAATACCGGACCTCTTCCACAATTTCACGGATATTATCCACGCCGTTGTTGGAAGCCGCATCGATTTCGATGACATTCATGGAAGTTCCTGCTGCGATGGAACGGCACATGGCACATTCTCCGCAGGGATTTCCGTTTACCGGTGCTTCACAATTGACTGCCCTGGCTAAAATTTGTGCCGAGGTGGTTTTACCGGTTCCTCTTGTTCCGGTAAACAGGAATGCATGCCCGATACGTCCCGCTTTAATCTGATTTCGCAATGTTGTCACAATATGATCCTGTCCCTTCACATCCTCAAAGGTAGTCGGGCGGAATTTTCGGTATAACGCCGTATAAGACATGGTAATTCCTCTCTTACTGTTTAGCCCTCTGTTGTTTCATTTTCACCGAGTTCGGCTAAAACACGGTTTTTTTCTTCTTCATCCACTGCAATTTCACCAAACAAATCGTCCAGTGTTTCTTCCTGAACCGCTTCTGTTGTTTCCACAGGAGTTTTGTACACTTCGGATACCACATCGGTTTCCCACGCACTTTCCTGCATTTGCGGAAGTTCTTCCCGGAGTTCTTCTACTGGCACTTCTTCCGGTTCTTCCGCCACAATTTCTGTGGTTTCATCCAGATTCAACTGAGAAGTGCTTTCCATTAAATCGTCTGCAAGGCCAACCATTTCTTCGGTCTTTTCCTTACATTCAATAATAATCTCATTCAATTCCTGCATTGCCGCAGAAGTTTCCTGGGTGCTTGCCGCATTTTCTTCCGCAATAGCTGCCAGGCTTTCTACACTGCCCATAACATCATTCTTTAATAAATCTAACTGCTCTACCTCGCCGGTAATTCTGTCTACTGCGCCGGCTACACTGTCGATTTCCATATTTAAAGAATTGAACACATTCTTGGTAGTTGCTAAATGTTCGCCCTGAATATCCATGATTTCAGACATCTGCTTCATGATTTCCACGCTGTTATTGGAGTTCTTCATCAGTTCTCCGATAATCGCAGTAATCTGTGCTGCAGATTCCTTGGACTGATCAGCCAGCTTACGGATTTCATCAGCAACAACCGCAAAACCGCGGCCTGCGTCACCGGCTCTGGCAGCTTCGATGGAAGCATTTAAGGAAAGCAGGTTTGTCTGGCTTGCAATCTGGGTAATCATGTCGGTAGCAGAGCGGATTTCCAGTGCAGACTTGTTGGTTGCATTGGTCTGTTCCTGAACCGCATCCATGGACTGCTGGGTCTTTGCCCCGATTTGTGCCAGTTCTTCCAATGTAGCATTTACGGTCTGATTGTAATCCTTCATTTTCTGGGTACTCTGAGCCAGTTTTTCTACATTTTCGGTAGTTGCTTCAATGGCATTACCGATATTTAAAATCTTTTCATTTACTGCCTGGGTTTCTCCGGCCTGACTGGTTGCTCCGTTGGCAATTTCATCTACTGCAGTATTTACGTTGGCAATTGCTTCCGTAATGGTTTCAAAACGGTTGGTGAACATCTTGGAGAAATCAAATAACCGTTCTGCAGCAGTCATAATCCTCTTGATAATATCCGTAAAGGAAGTAACCAAAGAGCGGATGGAACGGGCAATTTTACCAATTTCATCGCTACGGTCTGCCAGCTTGGAATTTCTGTCCATAAACAAATTACCTGCTGCCACCTTATCTAACTGTTTTACTGCCACCAGCAGCTTACCTGTAATTAATTTTAACAAGAAGAATAAAATAACCGCACTGGCAACGAAAATTGCACCCATGACAAGAACATTCTTTGCACTCTCTGCCTTATGAAGCGCAAGAATTTCGCCCTTTTCACGGCCTACAAATACACAGGCAAATGCTTCGGTAGCAGCTGCCGTGTCAGGCAGTGGAGCATAATAACCGTAATAGTCTTTACCGTTAATTTCTACGTTGTCATCAAACACAGCTGTCTTTTCTCTTAATACCTTCTGGACCAGTTCCTCGGACATCGCATCGCCGGTGGTTGCAACAGAACCGTCTTCTGTTGCGGTACTGATCAAACATTCCCCTTCATAATAAAACTGTAATACCAGATTTGTTTTTTTACGGAAGGTAGTAAAGGTGGTCATATTGTCATTTACACTTACATTTCGACGATATAATTCCGTTCCGCGTTTTTTGTATGCACCGTTCGGAGATAATGCATCCATTTCCATTTCTACCGCAAAGCTGGCGGTAATCAGCTCCTGCTCTGCCATCTTTTCTGCAGTTGCGGAACCGGTACCCTGAATGGCAAGCATAGCAACGATTACCATGATAACCAATGGAAAAATTGCCATAAGTAAAATTTTACCCACCAGATTCATGCCCTTAATTTTGTCTGTTACTTTTGTTGTTACTTCTGTAACCCCATTCTGATTTTTTGCTTTTCCCATACTCTTTTGTGCTCCTTTCAAATTGGAAATTTACTTCCTTTTATCTTTGGCGGTTGCTTCCAACAGCCCCAAAACGGTTGAGATTGCTTCATTTAGTTTGCTCTTCTCCATAGCATCAATATACTCCTGCCGATGCTCGGTTACATGATGAATGGCACGGAGCAAGGTATCGTTTGTCAGATTTTCTTCCTGTAAAACATAAGAAAAACCCTGATGTTCAAAAGACTCTGCATTTAAAATCTGGTCTCCCCGGCTGGCCGCCGCAGAAAGAGGAACCAGAATATGCGGTTTTCTGAGAGCAAGTAACTCACAAATGGAATTTGCTCCTGCCCTGGAAATAACTAAATCTGCTGCAGCAAACAAATCCTTCATTTCTTTGCTGACATATTCAAACTGGCGGTAGCCCTCGACATTCTTATGCTCTTCTGAAGCTTTACCTTTTCCGCACAGGTGGATAATTTGATACTCGCGAAGCAGGGTTGGCAAAAGATTGCGCACCGCTTCATTTAATGCGGCAGCACCGGTGCTGCCTCCTACAATCATGATAACCGGCTTATTGGCCGTAAATCCGCAAAAATCCAAACCGGCAATTTTATTACCTTGAAATAATTCTTCCCGGATTGGCGAACCGGTAAGCACTGCCTTGTCTTCCGGAAGATATTTCATGGTTTCCGGGAAGTTGGCACATACCTTTTTTGCCATTGGAATACAAATTTTGTTTGCCAGACCCGGAGTAATATCGGATTCGTGAATGACACACGGAATATTTCTTGTTTTTGCCGCCAGAACCACGGGAACGGCAACAAATCCGCCCTTGGAAAAAATCACGTCCGGTTTTAAATTTTTTAACAATTTTCTGGCTTCGAAAAAGCCTTTCATTACCTTAAACGGATCGGAAAAATTTTTAGGGTCGAAATATCTTCTGAGTTTTCCGGAAGAAATACCGTAATACGGAATTCCCGCCGCTTCTATCAACCCCTTTTCAATTCCGTTATAGGAACCGATATAACTGACTTCGCAGCCCTTATCTCTTAAATGCGGAAGCAATGCAAGGTTTGGTGTGACATGACCTGCCGTGCCTCCTCCGGTTAATACAATTCGTTTCATCAGGCTATAGTACTCCTATTATTTATAAGTACATCTATTTTACACCAAAACAATCTTTTTTGCAATCCATGAAGCAACTTTCCGGCATTTTTATCGATGAAAATCCCTGTTGTTTCGACCTTTTCTCGTTGAAAAGGTTTTTTGGCTGTGTTATACTTAAGTATCGAATGAAAACACGAGAAAAAAAGGAGTGTATCTAAGTGAAATTTGGAATTATCGGCGCAATGGAAGAAGAAGTTGCACAGTTAAAAGAACAAATGACAAATCTGACCATTACCACAAAAGCAGGAATGGATTTTTATGACGGATTATTACTCGGAAAAGCGGTAACTGTTGTCCGTTCCGGTATCGGCAAAGTAAACGCCGGCTGCTGCACCCAGATTCTTGCAGACTTATTCTCTGTAGACTGTGTCATCAACACCGGAATTGCCGGTTCCCTGGACGCATCCATCGACATCGGTGACATCGTTCTTTGTACCGATGCCGTCCAGCATGATATGGATGCGGTAGCTTTTGGCTATGACCTTGGTGTTATCCCAAGAATGCCGGTATCCTTCTTCCCGGCAGATGAAAAATTACGCGCCGCAGCAAAAGTCATCTGTGAAAAAGTAAATCCGGAAATCAGTGTCCATGAAGGCCGTGTTGCCACCGGTGACCAGTTTATCGCAGATAAGGCAAAAAAGGACTTTATTGTAACCAATTTTGTAGCAAAATGTACCGAAATGGAAGGGGCCGCCATTGCACAGGCAGCATATAACAATAGTCTTCCGTTCTTAATCATCCGTGCCATCTCTGATAAAGCAGATAACTCTGCCCAGATGGACTATCCTACCTTTGAAAAGCAGGCCATCGAGCATACCGTAAAGCTGATGCTGGCTTTAGTAGAGGAAGTGGCATAGTTCCTTTATTTATCAATATATATTTACCAAATAATAGGTACAAACGTTAAAAGTCTCTCTGCCCCTGCCACCGCAGGGAAAGAGAGACTTTTCTATCCTCATCTTCTCATCGGATTATTTACTTTTTATACTTCTAATTTCATATCGCCTTCTTTAATCCATCCCTTTTTTCTCATTACTTCTGAAATTCCAAAGGATAAAAGTGCAGGTAAAATAAAGTGCATGACAGCAATCTTTATCAGTGTGGCAACCACCCCTTCCGTTGGTGCCATGACCTGATACGTCATAATCTGTCCCACCAGACCTGCCGTACCCATTCCGGAACCGACTGCGTTATTGGTCATCACAACAAGGGTAGTACTCACCGGGCCTAAAATCGCACTGGTAAGGATTGCCGGGAGCCAGATTACCGGCTTCTTTACGATATTCGGAACCTGAAGCATACTGGTTCCGATTCCCTGGGCAATTAAGCCCCCTACTTTATTTTCCCGATAACTTGCCACCGCAAATCCAATCATGTTAGCACAGCAGCCAATCGTAGCCGCACCTGCTGCCAATCCGCTTAAATTGAGCGAAATTCCGATAGCCGCAGAACTGATTGGCAGGGTTAAAATCATTCCCATCAACACCGATACAATAATACCGCCCAAAACAGGATTTTGCTCTACATTATAGTTTACAATACTTCCTAACCATGCCATAAAACCGGAAATGGATGGTCCGATTAATAAACCAACTGTCGAACCGGATAAAATAGACACCAACGGGGTCGCAATAATGTCCACCTTTGTTTTTCCGGAAACCAGCAGACCAAGTTCAATTGCCACATATGCAGCGATAAAAGCCCCTAACGGTTCACCAAATCCGGAAAGTATCACCATGGCGCCTGCAGGGCTTCCGCTCTCTGCAAAAACAAGCTCTCCGGCTGAAACCAAAAAGCTTCCGGCTAAAATTTTGGAAGCATAAGCCCCCACCATTCCTGCAGTTGCAGCAGAAACAGTCACCAGAGGACCTGCCTTAAATTTACTTGCCACGCCTACACCAATTCCTGCTCCTGTCATATACTTAGCCACCGAACCGAAAAACTTTATATAAGTCCCAACTACTCCCGGGACAAGAGCACCTGCCTGTTCCATGATAGTTCCGATAATCAGCGTAGCAAAAAGACCCAACGCCATTCCGCTCAAACCATCGATAAAAATACGGTTTAAAACGTCTTTTATTTTTTTCATGTTATGTATCCTCCTGTTCTCCTCTTTATGACTTTACCACGACAAAGTCGACTGTATCACAGCTTTTTACAAATGTCAATATCCGGGCATATTGAAAAAATCCATAAAGTATAGTAAACTTTGGGCAAGTACAAAGAAAAGGATGAAAAACTTATGTTTCGTTTATGGGCAAAAATTTGGAAAGATAATCATTTATTAAAGGATATTGTAATAGAAAATGACGACAATGAATTAAACCGTACCCGGAAAATCTTTGCCGCTTTAGACTCTGTTTGCTATGAATTTGATTTATCCAAGCCGATGTGGCTGGATGCCACTGTACGGGAGTTCCAAAAGCATGACAAAGCACGGTTTTACCAGGATAATTTCGTAGATACCATCGAGTTTGATTATTTGGAGATTCAGGTAATTGAGGAAGACTAAAGACAAAAAAAGATATTTCACGCAGTTCCCATGCCGGACATGAGTCACTGCTTTGAAATATCTTTTTTCTTATCTGTTTTGCATTCTCTTAGACTAATCTTGCCTTAATTGCTGCTGCAAGCTCTGCTGCTTCCCCGTCTGCATAACCAAGCGGTGCCCACTTGATATTTACGGTATCATTTTTCCAGCGAGGGATAAAATGAATGTGCAGGTGGAATACAGTCTGGCCGGCTTCTACACCATTGTTCTGCAAAATGTTCATGCCGTCACAACCAAGCTCGGCTTTAATGGCTGCTGCCACTTTTGGCACTACAGAAAACACCTTGCCTGCAAGCTCTGCCGGAAGCTCAAATACATTTGCCACATGCTCTTTTACCAGCAAAATAGCGTGTCCCTTCGCCGCCGGAGAAATATCCAAAATCACCTTTACATTCTCATCTTCATAAATGGTGGAGGAAGGAATCTCCCCCTTAATAATCTTACAAAAAATACAGGAATCCATTTTATTTTCCCTCCTACTTAAATTTTATCAAACCGGAACAACTGGTCAAACATACGCAGGGTTTTGAAATCGCCCTTGGCAGTAAGCTCTCCGGACATAAACGCACCCTGGAATGTGGTTCTGCCGTTTACCAGTTTATTTACGACTGCTCTTGTGGTTGTTGCCACCACATCCGCATAATCACTGTCACCGTAATGGCACTGCAGCTTATCCTTATCTACATCTACAATTAAGGTTTTTCCCGTATCCGTCATACGGATTTCAAAAATCGCCTTTACCTCTTCCTTTGGCGGATTGAAATTATCCTTCAGGTTCCGGATAAACTCCTGGCTGCTGTCCTTTCCGTCGGTACGGTCCATCATCTCCTTAAACATCTGGGACAACTCCTCAATGTCTGCCTTTTGCTTCTTTACATAAGTGTCATCAGACACATACTTGGATAACTGCTCGCTTTCCTGAGGGGTAAGTTCCATCGGAACGCTTCCGGATATGGTCTGCTTTAATGCAAAGGTGCTGGATGGCAACGCCTTAATCTTCTGATTGATGGTGCGGTATAAATTCTCTGCCCTGGTCTCGATTACCTTGGCATAATTTCCATTGGTTTCAAAGTCCGTCTGGTTTTCCACATAAGCAGTAATGCCAGGACACAAGGAACCGCCAAGCAATTCCCATGATTTCATCAGGTTCTGCTCCGCTTCTCTTTCC
Organism: Lachnospiraceae bacterium; assembly: GCA_017622795.1. Taxonomy (GTDB): domain Bacteria; phylum Bacillota; class Clostridia; order Lachnospirales; family Lachnospiraceae; genus SIG299. The sequence goes on along the minus strand of JAGAQI010000008.1, from coordinate 19,063 downwards.
CCGTAGGTTGTGGAAACTACCACCGGCATCATATATAAATTACTGAGCTTTGCCTTATCTGCATACAGCCAACAGTAATCCAAAAACTGCTGCAGTAAACCGCCAATACCGTACCATTCCACGGAAGCCGCCAAAATCACACCGTCTGCTTCCTTGATGCCGCTGGCGAGCACCGCAATTTCATTTTTGGTTTCATACAGATTATAACGCTTTACTTCCACCCGCAGTTCTTCCAAAACCTCTGTAATTTTAGACAGCACATACAAAGTAGAATCTTCAATTAAGCCTCTTCCGCCGTAATAAATATGTATTCTCATGGGACAACCTCCGTTTCCGCTTCCGGTTTTCTGTATATCAAAATTGCCAGCAAAAATCCGGCAATCAGACCTGCAATATGTGCCGCATTATCCACACCCCGGTCCGCAAAGCCGGCGTAGACACTCATCAGCACAAAGATAAGCATTCTCGGTCCCGTGAAGCCGGGCAGCCTGCCTTTATTTCTTACTACCAGCCAGGCCATAGCACCCACCACGCCAAATACCGCGCCGGATGCTCCCACGGAAACCGTATTATCTGTATTATACACGACCGAACCTAAACCCGCAAGAATTCCGCTGAAAAAATATATTCCTGCGTAAGAAAATTTCCCAAGATAATGCTCCAATGCATTCCCGAGGCAAAATAAAATCAGCATATTGTTGCCCAAATGCATAATATCCCCGTGCAGAAACAGATGGGTAACCAGCCGGTACCACTCTCCATTACGTACACCGGGAGCATACAATGCACCGTGCTCCAATAAAAACTGCGTGGTATGACCGTAAAACACACCGTCTGTGCTATTCTTTTCCCAAAACTGCATCACGAAAAACGCTATTACGGTCAATGCCACAATAACGATATTGATAGATTTCTTCGTCGGTTCAAAAAGTTCGGTATGTTCTCTCACGGTTTAGTCCTCATCCTGCCAGCATAAAGCGCAGCGCACCGCCTTGTCCCAACCGTGCAACAGCTTCTTGCGCCGGGACTCTTCCATAGCCGGTGTAAACGCCTTTGCCAACTGCCAGTTTTCCCTGATTTCTTCTTTATCCTTAAAATAGCCTACCGCAAGACCGGCAAGATAAGCCGCTCCCAAGGCGGTTGTTTCTATACAGCCCGGACGATGCACCGTTGCATCCATAATATCCGCCTGAAACTGCATCAAAAAGTCGTTGGCACTGGCTCCTCCGTCTACCTTTAACGTAGTAATGTCCGTACCCACATCCTGCTCCATGGCATGAAGCACACTATGGGACTGATAGGCAATAGACTCTAACGTTGCCCGGATAAAATGCTCTTTACTGCAGCCCCTGGTCAGACCTACTATGGTACCTCTGGCATGCTGGTCCCAATACGGAGCACCAAGACCGGAAAATGCCGGTACAATATACATACCTGCGGTATCTTCTACCTCTTGTGCATACTCCTGGGACTGGGCCGCGGAACGGATCATTCGGAGGCCGTCACGAAGCCACTGAATTGCCGCACCCGCAACAAACACACTGCCCTCCAGGGCATATTCTACCTGCTCTCCGGTACCGGCTGCAATCGTAGTTACCAGCCCGTTTTTACTTTCTACAGCCTCGGTTCCGGTATTCATTAACAGAAAGCATCCGGTTCCGTAGGTATTTTTTACGTCGCCCTTGTCAAAACAGCACTGTCCGAACAACGCTGCCTGCTGATCCCCGGCCGCGCCACCGATAATTATCTCTCCGCCAAGCAACGCCTTGTCGGTTTTTCCATACACACAGCTGGAGGGCTTTACCTCCGGCAGCATGCTCTTCGGAATACGGAATTTTGCTAACAGTTCTTCATCCCAACAAAGATTGTGGATATCAAATAACATCGTTCTGGATGCATTGGTATAGTCCGTCACATGAATTCTTCCTTTGGTTAAGTTCCATATCAGCCAGGTGTCTACCGTACCAAACAATAAATCACCCGCTTCGGCCGCTTCTCTTGCTCCCGGTACATTCTCTAAAATCCAGGCCACCTTTGTAGCAGAGAAATAAGCATCCGGAACCAATCCGGTTTTTGCTTTAATGACCTCGCCAAATCTTTCCTCGACTAATTCTTCTACCATTCCTGCCGTACGATGGCACTGCCACACAATAGCATTATACACCGGTTCGCCGGTATGACGGTTCCACACAATGGTGGTTTCTCTTTGGTTGGTAATGCCCAATGCCGCAATTTCTTCCGCGTCCGCACCGATTTTTGCCAGCGCCTCGGTTACCACTCCCAGCTGGGAAGACCAAATCTCCATCGGATTGTGTTCCACCCATCCCGGATTCGGATAAATCTGTTCAAATTCCCGTTGAGCCATACTGCAGATTTTACCGCTTTTATCAAACAAAATACATCTGGAACTGGTGGTTCCCTGGTCCAGAGCCATAATATACTTTTTCTGCATTACTCTTCTCCTGTTCTGACTTACTATTTTGGCTGATGCCAAATTCCATAAGAAAAGTATAGCAGTTTCCTCTTTTAGTGACAAGGAAATTTAATATAAAATTCCTGTGAACAAATCCGGATTTCGTCATTTGCCGACAAAAGACGTTCCTGTCCCGGATTTACCTCCTTTCCGTTCAAGTAGGTTCCGTTGGTAGAATTCAAATCCGCCAGATAATATCTGTCTTCTTTTTTATTAATACAACAATGAATCCGGCTCACCCCTTCCGCTACCGGCACAAAATCTGCATATTCCCCTGCACTGCCGATGTAGAACGGAAATTTTCTTAAATAGACCACCTCTCCGGTGGCATCGCAAATCAGTTCCGGATACTCCGCACCCTTTCCGGCAGATAAAAGAACCGTTCGCTCCTCCGTCAGGGAACCCGCGGGCTCTGCCCGGTATTCTTCCTGCTCCTCCGCCACCAAAGGAAGTTCCTTTCTTTTCCATGGAAAAATCTTTTCTGCCAGCCAGGAAACATAAGAACCTCCTGTTATTATTTTTTTCTCTGCTGCTTCCTGATATCTTACCGGTTCCGGTTTTACTGCCAACGGTTCTGCTGACGGCATCATCCGCTGCACCGGGCGGGCACTCTGTACTTCATTCTCTTTTCCCTGTTCCTGCTTATCCCCTTCCTGAGCTAACAGCTTCTTTATTTCCGCCAAACCGCCCTTTTCTTTCATGCAAAACATATAGCAGTCATACAGCAGGTTCACCGCCTGTTTATCCTCATAATCCACCCGGTTTAGCAAATATTCAAACAACCCCTCCAATTGCTCCCGAAGAGGAATCCCGTACCCGGGCAAATAACAAAATTCCAGTTCCATTCGTGGTAAGGTCGCAAAAATGTAATTGGGAGATAAAATAAAATCCTCCTCTGAGAGTAAATACTCTTTCCCCGCTTCCAGTGTTGCAAACACTTGTCCCAAAATAGAACGGACCTGGTGCTCCCCTATGGGAAGTACGGCGTAAATACTGTTTAAAGCTTTTTTCCCCGTTACTTTATAGCAAAAATAAGTGTTTCCCTCCTGTTCCTGCCGGGTAACTTCCAACCTTCCTTCTCCCGGATTATGCTGTATCATTTTTTCTTCGTAAGACACCTCGGATTCTTTCTCCGAACGTATCCATAAATAGGTATCCATCCATTCTTTTTTATATTCAACCTGCATATTTCCTCCTAAAACAGATCCTCTATCACAGCTTCCAGCCGTATCAGTTCCGATGCAGACCATTGCCGGACCTGTCGTTCCAACAAGGTTTCTGCGTAAGTATTTACGGTGTTATATAGTTGTAAAGTAAACACAATCATCCCGCACAATATCAGGCAGAGAAACGGACAGAGCAAGGCTGCTTCTACTGTCAGGCTCGCTTTCATTTTCATTACTGTCACCTCACCATACCAGGCTAAGCAGATATCCCGCAAACAGGCACGGCAAAAAGGGGAGTTCCGTTTTCCTTCCGGCCTTTTTTAGTGCAAGAAGAATCATGGCTGACAGTGCAGCAAAAACCAGTGCCATCCCGAATACCGCCAGAGAGCGCCTAATCCCCAGAAAAATTCCTAACACACAAAGTACCGTACCATCTCCGTAACCTATGCTCTCTTTCGTGCAAAAGGAGGTCAACAGCAGCATTGCTCCCGGCACAAGTCCTGCCAACAATTCACCAATTCCCGCTCCGGCAAATATCCGGTATCCCAAAACCGTTACACCCCAAAAAATGACTGCCCGGATTGGCACTTTTTTGTATAACAAATCATATATTCCAAAACCGCCAAGAACTCCAAGCATAATTCCGTTTACAATATCCACCCTAGTCCTCCTCTTTTTTATTACCGCATTTATGACAGGCCGGAACCCCGTTTACCTCTTCCCTGTTTTTTTCCATTACTGTACGCTTCAGCGCCGGACAGCTTGCTATCAGATGATATTTTGTTCCTCCTGCGGAAATATACACCTTTTCTTTCATTTCCTCATCATCGCAACGCTCACACAAGGTATACCTCCGGCCGAAGGAATTCCTTTCCTGTTCCACCTTGTCTGCTGCCACCGGACGGACAATTACATTGAGATAACCGCATGCCCTGGATTCATGATATACCGTTCCGTATTCTGTCATATAGACAATATCCTCTTCCGTTTCCTCCGCAAGCAAATCCTCATCCGTTTTTCCGAGATACGGATAAAACCGGAATTTCTGTTGCACATTAAAGTCATATTCCGTAAAAAAGACCGCATCACAGACAAACCGGTACCCGACTCTCGCCAAAACGGAACCATCTTCCTCCGGCACACATAACACCCAAAGATCCTCCACCCGGTCCGATTCCGGAAGAGAATTCCACAAAAGAGGCTGATACAACCACGAGATATCCACATCCTTCTCATCTGCCCTTCTCTCTGTGTAACCTAAATGGGAATAGTTCATTGCCCCTGCAGTTATTTCATGGCAGACCTCCATCTGAAACAACAGCAGCAAAAACAGCTGCCACAACAAATACACCGTAAAGAAAAAAACCGGAAACGCAAGAGCTGCTTCTGCGGTAAGGGATGCACTCCGGTACCTGTTCTTCGTTATTCTTTTTTGCCTTTTTTTCGTTTTGGGAGAGACAGCACAAAAAAATAATCTTAGAGAAATACCTTGAAAAAATTCATTTATCATTTTCTTTTTCCGTAAGAACAGGCACCGGAATGCACCTCCTTTTTTAATATTCGGCTTCTTCTTCATAGTGAAATGAGTAAGCTTGTTCCGGGAAAACCCCCGTATCAAACAGCATCGCCAATTCTGTGTCGGTCCGAAACCAAACCTTTGTAACCACATTCCGGATCCGAAACCCATCATTATACCGGTAGCGGATATTTTCCTGAATCAGATCCAGCGCCCGATACACTTTCTTTTTGGTTCCTTTTGTCAGTGACAGCAACGCAAGATAATCCTGATACTCTGCTCCGATTCCATCCGGCATGGCATTTGCTTTTTGCTCTATCAGCTTCTTTCCGCAGATAAACAGTTCTTCAAAAGAAATCCTTCCTGTACCGGCCACAGGTACCTGTTTCCCCTGCAGCAGTGCAGAAACCTCTACCAATGCCTCTTCTACAGCCCAAAGCAAAAGAATGGAATATTTCACTAACGTCCCCAATACGGAAATTCCGGTTAATCCCGCCACTCCTATTGCCAGGTTTTCTATCTGCAGCATTTTATCCGGCTGCTTCAACAGTGCCACCATGGACAATAACGCCCGGACAGCGACTAAATAAAGTACTACAGACAATAAATTAGACCTATCTTTTTCTTCTCCGAAAATCAGGTATTCTCTTTCGTACTTCAATTTCGTATAAGGTGACTCCTCGCCAAAGCAATGAAAATATTTCATACAGTATAGTTCCAGCGCTGTGCTGTCCAATGCAGCGTTTCCTGCCGCACGCAGTACTTCTCCCATTCCTCCGTGCCGGAAGAGCTCTGCCACTTCTTTCATGCAGGACAGCAGTTCTCCCATCAGATTTTCTCTTTCCAAACCGTCCGAAGGCAAGTCTTTTCCGTCTAATTCACAGGCAGACTGCTCCTCCTTTGAAATACCCACCAGGGAAAGAACTCCTGATGTCAGTAACTCGCCTAAAGCTCCGCTGACATTTTCCAGGGTTGTTTCCGCCACAACAATCTCTCCGTAAGGAAACCACAACCCATCTACGGTATATCCCGCCATCCGGTCAACAACAGCCTCCAGTTCCGACTCTGCCTGCCAAAGTTTTTTCTCTGAAAACCCGGAAAGGGAAAGTCCCTGTAACAATTTCTGATTACCGGCCAGACTGTTTCTCATGGTTTTAACAGAAAATCCGCTTTCCTCCAAGCCTGCATACAACTTCATTTTGTCCAGTTCCTTGAGAAACACCTGATAAAGCTCTTCCGAAAGCTTCTCCTTCCGTGCATTCAGAAAAAACTCATACGCCGTTACGGTAATACTTGCAGCCTTTTGCTTTTTCTCCAGTCTTTCTACTACCTCCAACGCTTCTCCCAAAAGAGCTTCTACTGCCTGAAGCTTATTTTGTAATGTTTTATAATTCGATTTTATTTTCTTTAACAGAGCAGTTTTTTTGCTCTCATATCCGTCCAACCGGTCTTCTTCCCTTTCCAGTGACTCCTTCAAATCTTCCATGTCCTCTTTCAACTCATGAAGTCTTGTTTCATCCGGATTTTCCTGCTCGGAAAGTTTATCCCTTTCCTCTTCCAGAGAATCTTCCAAATCCTCCAGCCGGTTTTCATACCGTTCTATCCTGTTTTCGGAGGTAACTATTTTGTCCTCCCAGTAGTTCACCTCTTCCAGCTGTTCTATCATCTCTTCTGCCGCTTCATCCGCCCGGAAGAAATGCTTCGCGGTAACCGTATAAACCTCTTCATTATCGTACAGGGCACAAAGCGCTGATTCATCCAAAGGAATCAACTGTTTGATAAACGCACTCTTTGCTTCCATGTTTCCGTACCGGTCAAAATAAATGCCGTTTTCTCTCATGCGGATTCCGTCCACCAGTTCCATCAGGCGGATCAGTTCTTTCGTCACCGTTGCGGTTACATCCAATGCCTCTTCCTGCTCCCGGATAATTTCTCCCGTTGCACCGGCTTCTTCAAACTGTTCCTCCGAAAACAATTCCGTCAGTGCAAGCGAAAAACCATCCAGTAACACCTGCTGTCTGATTTGGGAAAGAAATTCCTCCTCTCCGTCAGACAACAGTGTTTCATATTCCGTAAGAACAACTTTTGTATTTTGAAACCGCAGCAAACCACCCTCGGTTTCCTCCAAACCGGATGTGATGTTCTTTTCTAAATCCTCTGCCAGCACATTTTTAGAAAAACGCCCTTTTTCATCTCCGGTATGTATCCCAAATAAACGATAGTTTTGAAACAGAGGATAATAATAAGCAGCAAGTGCGGAATCTCCCGCCAGCTCCGTTATCATAGAAGCATAAGCGGTTGCACCTCTGATTCTGGCTGCTTCCAATGTGGTGAGAATAAAGGAAAACAACAGTACCAGAATCAGGGATAAATATACCGTGATACTTCCTCTTTTCATTTACTGGATGATTTTTCCGGCACTTCCGGAAATCGCTGAAAATGCATTGTTTATAATGGCGGTTATCTGTTCCTTGAATACCAGTACAAGACCGATTAACACCACCAATATTAATACAATTTCAATCACTCCGACTCCTTCCTCGTCCTGCCAAAAGCCCCGGAGTCCCTTCTGCTTCTTCTCTTTTTCCATTTCATTTTCTACTTCCTGTAACATTTTTTCTTCCATCACTAAAACCTCCTTAAAATGACTGAAATGCCGGCACCAGTAATATGGCAAAGACCAATCCTAACAGCCCCATCATCGGAAGCAGCAGTTTGGTTCCTGCCTGTTCCCCTTTTTGCCGGATTGTTGCCCGTTCCTGTGCCATAACTTCTTTTGCTTCCTGCAATAATAGCCCCTTCATACCCTGAACGCCTCTTGAGATGTTTTGCGTCAGCAGTGACGCCATTCTTTGATATACAAGAATTCCTATCCTCCGCCCAAAATCTTCATACGCTACGGTTTCCGAACGGCCATTTTCCAACTCCTGCCGTGTTACTTTCAATTCTGCTGCCAAAATATGGCCACCACCGTGATTTTTTTCGTATTCCTTCGCCAAACGTTCTAATGCCTGACGCACGGATATTCCCGCCGCAAGTAGCAACGACAGCTTTGTAACAAATTCCGGATAGCAGTTTTCTGCCTGTTCCTTCCGCTCCTTCCGTTTTGTATCCAAGCCGCTGAAATATCCGGAATACAAAAACAAAGGAATTGCCATGGCCAGCAACAAAAGAAACGCCTTAGAATTCATACCTGCAGAAACCTCCCGTTCGATCGGATATCCCCGAACCGATTCCGGCAAAACAAACCGTTCTGATGTGCGGGATGCCTGTTCGTTTTCTTCAATTTCCTTCCGGATTGACCGAAGAAGAGCTTCTTCTTCCGAAAATACTGCCGGACACACGGTTACCGTACGTGAAAACACTCTTGACTCTGAGCCATAGGAAATCTCTGCCCGAATTTCCGCCCGCTGTTCCTCTTCCAAAGTTTCATTCAGCACTTCTCCTTCTGAGGTAATCAGCCAGGGAGCATCCGTACTCCAATAGATTTTTCCTCCGGCAGACGGTAATATCTCCGGAAAAAATAGTGATTCCGTAACCTTCTCCAGACTTTCATTATTTCCGGGGACGACTTCTGTCAGATACGTTTCTGCCTCCCGGTGAAGCGCCTCCACCTGTTCCGGAGTATACTGAAGCGCACCGACTTCTATCGGAATTCGTTTCCATCCGTTTTCTGTTTCCAGTTGAATTTGCACGACGGTTCCCGGCTGTCCGGGTGACGGCCGGAGAATTCCTTCTTCTTCGGAAACCTCTTTCCCCATGCACAAGGCAAGTACTACAAGAAAAGCCGCAAGAAACCCTCCGGGCAACAGACGTTTCCCAACTTCCTTTGCTAATATCCGCCGCACTTCTTCTCTTGTTTTCCCCGGATACAGTTCTAAAGCATCCCGAAGCTTTCCTTCCGGAACGGCCAGCCTGTGAAAGCTTTCTGCCCATCTCATACACTTCCCTCCAATTTTCCGACTTCCGCCCGTATGATGTGTTCTCCTAACAGCTTCATACCGAAATAAACCGCCAAGACTCCCCACATAAACGCGATACCAAAGGTATTATGGTACAATGCACGGCTCATGGCGGGAGCACACAGCTTCAGATACAGCAGGATTCCGTAAGGCACTCCGCACATAACCTTAAATTCCAATTCCTTTGCAGAAATCGTTGTGTGAAGCTCCCTTTTTAACTCGATTTTTTCCTGAAGTACCCCTCCGGTTTGCCGCAGTACCTGGGAAAGATTGCCCCCGGTTCTTTTCACAATAGCAAAGAGGTCCGCCAGCTGCTTTATATCTGCCACATCACTGCGGGTTCCAAATTCCTGAAACACCTCTTCCATACCGGTTCCCAGCTCCATCTGCTTTGCCATCCGCCGGAACTCCTGACAAATATCATGCTCTTTTCCGTACAGCTGCTCCAAATTTTTTACCGCTTCCCTTACACTGTTCTCTGCAGAATACCCCACAGCCAGGCTGTTTTCCATACAAACCAGGGCATCCTTAAAAGCCAGATTCAATGCCCATTTCCGTTGGCGCTTTGCTTCTTTATTCTGTTGTATCAGTGCCACAGGCACATATAGGAATAACAACAAAGACACCAAAGAAAAGTCAAAAAACAGCCATGCCGTCAAAACCAACGGACTAAACACCCGCAACAAAAGAAGGAGTTTTTTCTTCATCCTCAACTTCACTAAAATTCCACTCCCTTTTTCCGGCCCGTTTCAGCTTCGTCTGTTGCACGAAAACCGCACCGGTCCGCTTTAATACCCCTGCAGTCCCTTCCCCGTTCTCCTGAAATACAAACAATGGATTTTTCTCTATTTCTCCATCCCGGCAGCCAAGAATTTCTGAAATCTCAAGAACGCACCGTCTGCCGTCCCGCAGCCTTCCCAAATGCACCATAATCTCTATCGCCGAAGCAATCTGCCGTCTTGCCGCTGATAGCGGAATGTCGGTTCCTAAAAGCACCATGGTTTCCAAGCGGTCCAGCATGTCCGGAATAGAATTTCCGTGTCCCGTGGACAAAGATCCGTCGTGCCCCGTATTCATTGCCTGCAACATATCGATGGTTTCCGCTCCGCGAACCTCACCAACGATGATACGGTCCGGTCTCATGCGCAACGATGCCCGGATCAGTTCCCGGATGCTGATTTCTCCGGTCCCCTCCGTATTTTTGTTCCGCACCTCCAGCCGCACCAGATTTTCTACTCCGTTTACCTTTAATTCCGCCGCATCCTCAATGGTAATAATCCGTTCGTTTCCGGGAATAAATGCTGTTAAGGCATTCAAAAAGGTGGTTTTTCCGGAACCGGTACCGCCACAGATAAAGATATTGTATTTTGCTTCTACCAGAAGCTGTAAAAACTCTGCTGCCTCCGGGGTAATCGCTCCGATTTCCAACAACCGCTCCATCGTAAAGGGCTCCTTGGAAAACTTACGGATAGTGACAATCGGACCGTTTAATGCCACCGGAGGAAGAATCACATTCACGCGGGAACCGTCTGCCAGTCTGGCATCCACAATGGGATTTGCCTCATTGACGATGCGGTTTGCCCTGGCAACAATCAACTGCACAATATCCTCCAGTTTTTGCCGGGATTCGAATTTTCCGGACCAACGGTGCATTTTCCCCTTTTCCTCCAGAAAAATATGCTCCGCTCCATTAATCATAATTTCCGTAACATCCTCCTCCAGAAGAATTTCTTCTAAAATATCCAGCCCCCGGATCGATGCATATATTTCTCGCCGGAGCTGCTCCTTTTTCTCCAAAGTCAAAAAGTTTTCCTTTGCTGCCCGCATAATCACCTGGTCAATTCTGCGGTATAAGTCTTCCTCCGTAATTTCTTCCGAATAATCAAAGGAAGTTACTACTTCCTCCCGGAGGCGTTTTTTTAACTCTTCCACACCTATATCTCCACCTCCGCTTCTGCCGATACCTCCTTTAGTCCGGATAAAATGCCCTGCTGGCCCGCATACTTCATTTGACGGTAAAACTCCTTCTTTCTTAACTCTTCTGCTTCTGTCTGCCCGCTCACCAGATAGATAGTACCGCTTTGATTCATGACGGCAACCACCCCTTCATGGAATGTCCCTGCTAAAAATACCACCTGGCGGTAACCGCCGTATTCCCGGCAGCAGGACACCAAACGGCACATTTCTTCGGCAGAATACTGCCATAAATCAGTACAATAATCCGGTCCGCAAAAATAATCTGCCCCGTTCCTCTTTGGGAGACCGGAAAACAATGCCTTCGCCTGCGTCCGGTCCTTTCTTATCAAGTACAGGAGCTCACTGACGGATGCTCCCGCATCCTTATTCTCCTCTGTTCTGCCGTACCCTCCAAAAGGGTCCCACGGCAAAAATAATGTCTTTCCTTTTTCCGAAAGTTTTTTCAACAGCCTGTCCGTATATGCGGCGGCGCCGCAAGGATTTCCCGGCGAGAATACCACAAACAGTTCACTGAGCCGTTCTTCCCTTACCATTTCGGAAAGCAGCATCCGGCGGACCAGCTCTCCTGCCTTCTGGTAGCGGAACAGCATCTGATAACCATCCTCTTCTTCCTGCTCCGGCTCTTCCTCGGAAAGCACCCAGAGCCGGATGCCATAAGGAATGGAAACCCGTTCCGGGTGCTCTGCCCGACTTCCTCCCAGTAAAAGACAGTTCAACTTTTTCCGGTTACAATACTCCGTAAGTTCCTGCTCTTCCCGGAAGGTCACGGCCATACATCCGATATCTTTTCTTTCGTTGATATAACGCTTTAACCGCTCTGCATACACGTCCTGCTCATCGAAAATACCGATGATTTTTTCCAATACAACACCTTACCTTTCTCTTTTGTTTTCCTTACTTGGGAAATTTGTGCGAATTAATCGCAGAAAAATGAATCAAAGAAAATTTCCTTCCGGCGCTACCGGAAACGTACTAGAAATTCTGTCTTAAGAATACGACGACACATTGCGTCTGTCAATAAATTTTATTCAAACAAAAAATTCTTCTCTGTTTTCCACAAAAAACAGACCTGATTTTTGTATATAATCCACAATGTGTTAATACAAGTGAATGAGTGTCGCTGCAAAGATAAGTAAAAATCCCGGCACTCCAAGCAATGCCGTCAGCAAAAAAGTGCCTGCATTCACTCCGGCCATTACTGCATAACTGTTATAGATGCAAACCTGCTCTACAACGTAAATAATCACCAAACCTACCACTCCCCGGAATACCATATCAATCAACCGGTCCGTCCATGTTTTCATATGAAACACCAGCCTTTCTGCTTTTTTCTTTGTACCAATGTATGCCTGTCCCCAGAAAGATATACCGGCTTCCAAAAGAAATGTACAAACTTTATGTATAAATGAAATTTCCGGAGACTATACTTTAAACAAAGAGGCGTACCGGAAACGTTATGCCGCCTCCCTGAAACAACTAAAACTATAGAAATCGAGGACAACATCATGAGCATATTTAAATCATTCAAAAAGAAACGGCCAACCGCCACCGATATTCTAAAAGAAGAACTGAGCCTGACCAAAGCAGAGTTGGATGCCGCCTATTCCCACTTCGAAAATGTGGTAGACCCGGACTTAATCAGCAGCAGCATTTATCAGATTAACTCCATCCAGGAACGGTACAAGTACTTAATGAAGTTGATTAAAGCGGTAGAGGCAGAAAATAAGGCGAAGCAGAATGCAGCTCCGTAATTTTCTCTCTGTCCAACGATAATTCATAGTATTTCCTCAAAAAAGTCAAGACATTCTTTTTCTCTGATGTATAATAGAATTGCATCGCGATGAAAGAAAGGAACTGACTATGAGTTATCCGTTACATACTTATGCCATCATTGGTTATATCGAATCACATATTGGCGAAGGGAAACTGGACTATGCCCGGCTGGAACGGCAAATTGGCTTTTCTTATGCCCATATCCGGGATTTTTTTAAAAAGCACACCGGCATTTCCTTGGGGCAGTACATCAGACAACGACAATTATTTGCCTCTGCTTTTGAGCTCCTGCACACGAATAAATCCATTATGGAACTGGCACTTACCTATGGTTTTTCCAATCACGAAAGCTATACCCGTGCCTTTACAAAGCAGATGGGCAGATCCCCAAGTGCTTTCCGTGCAGAACGTCCGCTAATGGGTAAGTCGGAACTTGCAAACGGCATTTATGGAATTGGATTGCTCCGTCAGAAAGAAACAAGGAGCGATGTGACTATGAATCAAAAAGAAAAATATCAAAATAATGAAAGCACCATTTTATATGGTGTACCAAAAGTAGAATGGGGAACCTATGGCGGTTCCACGCCCTATCCGATTTGTTTAAAAGCCTGCGCCGATTATCTCGGAGAAGATTTAGATTACGCAACACTGCTGGTATCCTGCGGCGGAGCCTTCCGCTTCACCTGGAATTGTGAAGACTGGGATTTAAGTAATGTAGATATTTATCATACCTTTACCGAGGGTGCCGAAGAAACCATATACTCTTATGTCGCAAAAGCACTGGGCAGGGAATTTTCCATGCTGAACAGGACCGACTCCACTACCAAAAATGAATTTATCAGCTTCATCAAACAGCACATTGACAAAGGCTATCCTTGCATTGCCCAGGGCATCATCGGCCCTCCGGAAGCCTGCATTATTACCGGCTACCGCGACAACGGAAACACCCTGCTTGGCTGGAACTTCTTCCAGAATGATCCGGCCTTTGGCGGAGAAATCCAATTTGATGACTGTGGCTATTTTATCTGCGATAACTGGTGGGAAAATACGGACACCCAGTCTGTCATGTGTCTCGGCCCGGTAATTGGAGAAGCACACTCCACCAAAGAAATCATCAAAAACGCAGTTACCGTTATGACGCCACGGGAAGACGGAAGCTACCGCAAAGGCATTGCCGGATTTTCCGCCTGGGCTTCCATGCTTTGTGATGACTCCGCATTTCCTGTCACAAACGACGCCATCCTGTTTGAACGCATGCTGTGCCAGGACGATGCCACTACCTGTCTTATCGACGGTCGTGGCTGCGCCGCAGAGTACTTCAAGAGACTTTCTGAAGCCCCTGCCAATGACACCTCTGTTGAAACTTTAGAGAAATATAAATCTTTATCCGAACTTTTCGCCAAGACAAAAGCACTGGCAGAGCAGACCTGGTCCCTGCTTGGTGGTTGGGATAACATGGAACAGCGCCCTGCAAGGCTGGCAGAACGAGCAACAAGAGAAAAAGCCTGTGGTTATATCCGGGAAATAGAATGTTTAGAAAAGCAAAGCTTGATTGTTCTACATGAACTATTATCAATAAAGTAATTTTTACTACTGCAAATAGCAAAAGTTCTTTGATTTTTATAATTTAGCGAGCTAGCAACCTACACAAAAGAAGCTGTGACAAGATGCAATGTCTTTGTCACAGCCTCTTTTCCTACCCTAAAACTCCAAACTATCTGAATTCAACAGAAAATACTTCATACCCATGATTACAAAACCTTCCTCGTTTCTCCAAGGCTTTTTTGTTCCACTTACTATAACTATCTTCTTGAATGAATCCGGAATATTTCTAAATGAATTAAATTCCTGTGTCTGCTTTTCTTCAGAGGCCATATCATAAGCCACCTGAATGTAATATCTCTGACTACCCTGATTTACAACAAAATCAACCTCAAACTGTTTACGGGCCGTTTTCCCCTCATTATTTTTTACATAAACCTCTACAATACCGACATCCACATTATATCCTCTGACCCGCAGTTCATTATACACAATGTTCTCCATAATATGAGTCGGCTCCTGCTGTCTGAAGTTCAATCTGGCATTTCTTAGCCCTATATCCGAAAAATAATATTTCAGATTTGCACCTACATATTTTCTTCCCTTAATATCATATCTGTCTGCTTTGGAAATTAAAAATGCTTCAGCAAGATAATCAATATGATTAGATATGGTCTTACTGCTATAAGTGATACCTCGTTCGCTTTTAAAGGTATTCGATATTTTAGTCGGATTGGTAGGCGCTCCTATAGCAGAAGCCAGTATATCTACCAAAGTTCCTATTTCATCAACATTTTGAATCCTATTTCGTTCTACAACATCTTTGATATAAACATTGGTAACAGTATTTTTCAGATACTCCGCCTTTTGGCGCTCCACAGAAAACTGTGCCACCTGTGGTAATCCACCGTATATCATATATTCTTCCCAAGCCTCATCATAGTCTCCGTCAAAAGCGCCATAGAACTCTGCAAAAGATAAAGGGTAAATCCTTATTTCGTCTCCTCTTCCCCTAAATTCAGTTACAATATCACTGGATAAGAATTTAGAATTACTTCCTGTCACATATACATCAATGTTGCCGATACGAAGTAAACTGTTCAGCACTTCCTCAAATCGTGGCATAAACTGTACTTCATCCAAAAGCAAATAATATTTCTGCTCATCTTTCATTACATCCTTAATATACTGATAACACTTTTTCGGATCTCTCAATTCCTCGTTTTCAATGCCATCTAATGCAATTTCAATAATGTGGTCACTATCTATACCACTCTCCAATAAATATTTCTTAAACAATACAAAGAGTAAAAAAGATTTTCCACATCTTCTAATTCCCGTGATAATCTTTATCATTCCATTATCTTTTCGTATTTTTAACTGTTCAAGGTATGAATCTCTCTTAATTTCCATAATGCCACTCCTTGTTTTTGTGTATTTCCACACTTTTTAGTAATGTTTTTGTAACAATTTAAGAGAGCCTGTCTCTTCGCAAAAAGGCAGGTACAAGATGCTTATTTTTAATTTAACAGCATTCAAGTGTCCGACATCTCAGCCGACGGATGTACGAACGGAATGGACAAACTTGTTTGTTCCAAGCCGGACGTACAAACGTCGGAGGAGTCAGGCGAACACGGATACTGTTAAACTAAAAATAGCTTTGTACCTGCCTTTTTATGAAAACAGACTCTCTTAATTATAACTTCCAAACATCTTCCACATAGTCTCTTATCGTTCTGTCACTGGAGAACTTACCCGCGTTTGCGGTATTTAAGAAACACTTCTTACGAAACGCCAAAGTATCCTGATAATCTCTGTTCACGCGAAGCTTCGCATCGCAGTAAGAGATGAAGTCCGCGAACAGGAAGTAGTGGTCCGGCTGATGCCAGTGTGCACCATCCAGCAGCGCATGGTACAGTTCTGCAAACATTCCGGTTCCGTCGTCGGATAAGGTTCCGTCAACAAGAGTATCCACTACTCTCTTGATACGTGGTTCGGACTCATACAGCGCTCTCGCATTGTAATTATTCTTCAACGCTTCGATTTCTTCGACGCGCTTACCGAAGATGTAGTTGTTTTCCTCGCCGGCTTCCGCCACAATTTCCACGTTGGCACCGTCGTAAGTACCAAGGGTAACCGCGCCGTTTAACATAAGCTTCATGTTGCCGGTACCGGAGGCTTCTGTTCCGGCAGTGGAAATCTGCTCGGATACGTCTGCAGCGGTTACCAGCTTTTCCGCGTAGGAAACATTATAGTTCTGCACAAAAACAACCTGGAGCTTGCCGTTTACCTCAGGGTCGTTTGCCACAAGCTTAGCAATTTCGTTGATAAACTTGATGATGCCCTTGGCACGGTAATAGCCCGGCGCCGCCTTTGCACCGAAAATAAAGGTGGTCGGATAGAAATCCTTGATTCTGCCATCCTTTATTCCGAAGTAAATATCAAGAATGGAAAGGGCATTTAACAGCTGTCTCTTGTACTCGTGGAGACGCTTAATCTGAATGTCAAAGATTGCGTTGGTATTAAGCTCTACGCCTTCCTTTGCCAGCACAAATTCTGCTAACTGCTGCTTCTTTAACTTCTTGATTTCGTCGAACTTCTGCAGGGTTTCTTTGTCCTCTGCAAAAGCTTCCAACTTCTTTAATTTAGAAAGATCGGTTACCCAGCCACTGCCGATTTTGTCGGTGATAAAACCGGACAGCTCCTGATTGCAGAGCGCCAGCCAACGTCTCTGGGTAATGCCGTTGGTTTTGTTATTAAAACGTTCCGGATAAACCGCATACCATTCTTTTAATGCGTCATTCTTTAAGATTTCGGTATGAATCTGTGCTACACCATTGGTGGAATGGCTGGCAAAAATGGCCATTCTTGCCATGTGAATCAGATTTCCGGAAATAATATCATACTGCCACTGGTCATTTTCATTCACGCCCAGTTTCGTCAGCTCCTTACGGAGTGCTTTCTGAAGCATCACCACATACTTATATACCTGCGGAATCACAGACTTAAACAGACTGATATCCCACTTTTCCAGAGCTTCCGCCATAATGGTGTGGTTGGTATAAGCAAAGGTCTCCTTCGCAATTTTATGAGCCTTGGCAAAGCTTAAACCTTCCTCCGCCATTAAAATACGGAGCAGTTCCGGAATTGCCACTGTCGGATGGGTATCGTTTAACTGAATGGCATATTCTGCGGAAAACTTACTAAAATCATTTCCGAACTTCTTCTTATAAGTGCGGACCATATCCTGCAGGGACGCACTGGAGAAAAAGTACTGCTGCTTCAGTCTTAACTGCTTGCCCGCCTTGGTAGAATCGTTTGGATAAAGCACCGCGGAAATGGCGGCCGCAGCGTTTCTTTCCTTTGCTTCTTTATCGTAATTCTGTTCATTGAACAAATCAAAATGGAATTCATTCACAGCCTCTGCCTGCCACAGACGAAGAAGATTTACCTTCTTTGCACCATAGCCGATGACCGGCATATCATAAGGAACCGCATATACATCCTGACCTTTAAAGTGTACCAATACCTTATCTTCTTCGGTACGCACAGACCATGGATCCCCTGCTTTTGTCCAGTCATCCGGATATTCCTTCTGGAAACCGTTTTCAATCGTCTGCTTGAAGAGTCCGTACTTATAACGGATACCGTATCCGCTTAAGTTAGCGCCTATCGTGGCACCGGAATCCAGGAAGCACGCCGCCAGACGGCCAAGACCGCCGTTACCGAGAGCCGCATCCTCAATCTCTTCAAATTCTCTCATGTCCCTGCCGTTTTCACTCATCAGTTCCCCAAACTGATGCAGTAATCCTAAATTCAGCAGATTGTTGTAGACCAGACGGCCCACCAGAAATTCCGCAGAAAGATAGCAAGCCTTCTTGCCCTCTGCTTCTTTTGCCTTGGTTACAAAATCCAGGCCGGTTTCCTTCATTGCTGCCTTGGAAACCGCATGATAAAGCTCAATTGTAGTAGCTTCCTTCATATCCTTGCCGTAATCAAGGGCAAGAATATCCTTCACATTCTTCTGAAAATTACCCATGTGTTATAATCCTCCTTTTGTGCAACACAGAATGCCTCCCACTTGTGCAGTCAGACGCTTCTGCCTTACTTGTTTATTCCCGTAGTACGGTCGCCTCACGACAACCTAATTTACGCCGGCTGGTTGATGCAAAAATATGGCTTTTAGAATTGAAATATCCAAGTGTCCGGCATCTCAGCCGACAGACGTTCGGACAAGACGGACACGGATATTTCAACTCCTAAAAGCTATTTTTAGCATAGCTTCCCGCGTAAATCTCTTATCTCCAGTACAGTTCCGCTAAGTGTTTATAGTAGGCAGTATCGATTTTCTCGTACTGATCCTCTGTCATTCTCCATCTCCAATTCTCCCCAATTGTGGATGGGAAATTCATTCTTGCCTTATTGTCCAGGTACAGTAAATCCTGTGTCTGGAAAATAGCCACACGGCAATTCAAAGAGTAGGCGCGCTTAATCATTGCTCTTGCGATATCAAAAGGATTTCTCGCATCGTAATAATCCGCCAGTCTCTCCTGCTGTTCCTCGTTTAACTGCATGAGAGCACCTACTAATGTTTCGTTGTCGTGGGTTCCGATGTAAACAATGGTATTGTCCGTTGTGTAATTGTGCGGCAGAT
>JAGAQI010000087.1 GCA_017622795.1 Lachnospiraceae bacterium | reverse complement strand
GGAAGGTACTGCCCCAGCTGCCGCAGATAAATTCGATGGCGCAGGAGCAAAGAAAAATGCACCACACGGCCTTGATGCCCGGCAACTGCATAATTTCTTTAAAGGTAAGTACCTTTGGTTTCCGTTCTTCTTCGGCTTGCGTGTTGCCATGGGCTTTGCGCCACACCGGCAGGGTGAAAATCACGGTAAGACTGATGGCCAGCTGGATGAAAAAGGCAATGCGGTAACCACCGCGCCAGCCGTTCTCGCTGCTGATAACCATAGAAAGAATGTAAGGGCTGATGGTAACGCCAACGCCGTAGCAGCTGTGCAAAAAGCTCATTTGGGTGGCGGAATAATGCAGGGAAACGTACGCGTTCAGCGCATTATCGATGGCACCGCCTCCAAGACCGAGAGGAATGGCCAGTAAAATCAGCATGAAAAAGTTATCCGCAAAGGAAAAACCAAGCAGGGCGGCCGCTGTCAAAGCGGTACAAAAAGCGGTTACTTTGTTTGTACCGAACCGGCGGATTAACCGGACGCTGAACAGACTGGAAAAGGTGGTGCACAAGCTGCAAAGCACCGTAATGACACTGCCATAAGAAATCGGCAGGTGAAATTCGTTATAAATCGCCGGCCATGCGGTACCAAATAGCGAGTCCGGAATGCCCAGGCCGATAAAAGCAAGATATATGATAATGAGCAATAAGGTTGCCATAAAAAATCCTCCTGAACTATGTATTCCAGGAGGATTATAGCACGAGTTTAGAAAAATGCAAGCAATAATTTGAAAAGCGCTTTATATTTTACGGAGTATAGATTCTCTCCATCTGTGTTGCCACGCCATCCTCAATGACAATGCGGGTGTTATACGGAGAAAATCCGTAAATATGCTTTACTTTATCGGTAAAAAGGTCTTCCAGGGTAAAGGTTTGTGTGTCACTTTCCGGGTCTGCGTTGTCGGTGAAGACAAAGTCTGCGGAAACAGAAAGAACGACCTTACCGAGTTCGAACCAGGTTTTTACATCACTGTAGCCGGTTTCATAATATACGGTGTGCTCGTCGGTGCGTAACTCATAGCCGCCTGTGTCCAGACCGCCGTTAATTTGTACGGCGCCGGAATCGGTACGGACAAGGTCGGTAACTAAAACTTCTTCGCCGCGCAGGATGATGGTGTCGCCCGGTGCCAGCATGGCAATGTCAACCATATCGTATAAATCATAGGTATAAACCGTAACCGGAAGTACTCTTGCACCGGTGTTGTCAAGCGAAAGGTCTTCCTTTTCGATAGAAACAGCCACGGTGCAATCGGTTAGATTATTTACATCAATGGTAACAGGTAACGGGGCAACTGTTTTTGTTGCCGGAGCAGGAATGCTGGTTGGGGTAGTTTCCGGTAAATCTGCTCCTGCATTAACATCTTTAGTAGTGCTGCATGCTGTCATGGAAAGCAGCAGACATCCGGTAAGTAATAGGGTTATTATTTTTTTCATCATAGTGTAATCCTCCTTTTCATGTTTGACTTATTTCCCCTGTCATTAATATAGACGGGAAGTGTGTCAGGTTCGTTGTGGAAAAATTACAAATATGTAAAATATTTCGCCATTGCAGGCATTTTATGAAGCAGAAAGTTGTGCCTGGACGTTCCGCAGCCAGACAATACATTGCTTTTCGTAATCTATAGCAAAAGGAGGCTTTCACATAAGTTTTTAGTATTTCAATATCCAAGTGTCCGACATCTCAACCTATTGGTGTTCGTTTTCGGCGGACAGAGCGGATTTTTGCTCTGTCCGATGGAAACGAACAACTGTAGGAGGAGTCAGGCGAACACGGATATTGAAATAGCTAAAAACCGGTGAAAGCCTCCTTTAATTATTTCTCAAAGCAATGTATTGTCGTCCGGGCTTAACCCATCACAACTTCTACTTCGTAAGCTGTCTTGCCCTTCTTATAAGGAATAACGGTGGTTCCTGTTAATTCCTCACCGTCAACGATGAGCTTCTTAACACCCTTTTCTACGTTATTCGGGTTGGTTACCTTGATGTTGTACATAGCGTCACGGTAACGTCTGGTTAAGGTGAAATCACCAAAGCCGGTTGGGATACATGGGTCAACGGAAAGACCGTTGTGGGTTGGGTAAACGCCCAGGATGTACTGGGAGATGTTTACGAAGGTCCATGCTGCGGTACCTGTTAACCAGCTGTTCTTTGCCTCGCCGTGGAACTTAGCGTCTGCGCCCGCAATCATCTGGGAGTAAACGTAAGGCTCGGTGCGGTGGATTTCGCTGATTTCTTCCACGTATGCCGGACAGGTCTTCTTGTAAATTTCGAATGCTCTGTCGCCGCGGCCGATAACGGTTTCTGCGATGGAAACCCAAGGGTTGTTGTGGCAGAAGATACCTGCGTTTTCCTTGTATCCAGGTGGATAGGAGGAAACTTCACCAAGCTCTAAGTGGTACTTGGTGTAAGCAGGCTGTAAAATCATGATACCGTACTTGGTATCCAGCTTTTCTTTAACGGAGTCGAGAGCCTTCTTTGCGTGACCTTCTTCAACACCAACGCCGGCAAGTACACAGAAGCCTTGTGGCTCAATGAAAATCTGGCCTTCTTCGCATTCCTTGGAACCAACCTTGTGGCTGTAAGCGTCGTAAGCACGAACGAACCATTCACCGTCCCAACCGTCCTTCAGGATTGCGTCGTACATCTTCTTCACTTCTTCTCTTGCGTAAGCAGCTTCTCTTTCGTCGCCCATAAGCTCGCAAAGCTGTGCGTATTCTTCACCGTACTTAACGAACATACCTGCAATGAATACGGATTCTGCTACCGGACCTTCACTCGGACCAAAGGTCTGGAAGGATTCACCCGGATGCTCGGAGAAGCAGTTTAAGTTGAGACAGTCGTTCCAGTCGGCACGACCGATGAGTGGCAGGTTGTGAGG
>JAGAQI010000086.1 GCA_017622795.1 Lachnospiraceae bacterium | reverse complement strand
GAACTCGAACAGTAAATCTATATTTATTATTATATATTTTCTTCAAATCCACAACCTGTGGGTTTATTAAATTTACCCTTTTTTAGAGATTTGACCTTTAATATTTTTATCTGAAACTACTTGACATACATTAGCAAGATTTATTGTTTATTGTTTCTTATAACTCTAAAGAATCCTATTGCAAAAAAGACGGCACTAACAAACAAAAATGATAATAACACTATGAGTTGAATATTTCCGTTTAAGCATTGTTCCCAGTTGCGGAAATCTACCTGATAGGAATTGCTGGAAGATGTGCCAAACAAGACTGTTGCCACATGATTTGCATAATAAAGCGCGATTCCACTGACGGCGGTACAGATTCCCGTTTTAAGAAATGCGTTAAAGCGGAAGGCACATATCACCGCGCAAGCAATTACAGGTACAAAGCCGTATACAGCCATTAGAATTGCTTTGCCGAGCACAAACGACTGCCAGATACGGATGTGTATCATCATCAAAACTGTCAATACAAGTGTGACTGTAAAGGAAATGATGAACTTATAGCGAGAATAATTTGTTTTTGATAACAAGATAGGCACAAACAATAGTACATACCCCATCAAGATGCCTATGCAGGCAGTTAAAAACCACGATAAACCATTCGTATATACTGCACAAGTGAACAAGAGCAAACAAATAGACAGGTATGTTGAAACAGTAAATGCAAGAAGTTTCTTCGACTCAAAAAAACAAGTCACTGTTGGTACAAATGTATAGGCACAAATCAATGCTGCCAATACAACAAAAAACCAAGATAGCGTGTGGCTTACGGCAAGGTTGCAAATGAAACAGGTTACAAGTGCAATGCCATAGGATATTGTCGGAATCCAAAACCATGTGCCACGAATTGCACGGAACTTCCTTGCTTCATGCTTCATTTTCCTTGTGTCTGTGTCGATTGAGGCAGTAATCAATTCATGTTCGCTTATGTCAAGAACACGGCAAATATCGGAAATCAAAGTAATGTCGGGATAGGATACCCCACGCTCCCATTTGCTCACTGCACCTTCGGTAACAAACAACATTTCTGCCAAGTCTTTTTGTGAATAATTTTTTTCAGTTCGTTTAATTTTTATAAACGAGCCGAATGTTTTTTTATCAGTCATATCGGTTCACCTCCGCCCATCATTCTACGGTAATCAAGGTAAACCGTCAATGGACTGTTAAGCCACCCCCATTTTTGATATGGTGGAGCTAAATTCAAGTTTATCTAACTGTTCTATAAATCGGAAGTTGTCGGTTATTTGATTCTATCTGGTTTGAAGCACATTTGCTCCCACATGGCAGGTGCTTCAATGCGTTCTGTTATCTCGTCGCCGTCATATTTTTCAAGAATAACTGTGCCGCCCATTCTGTGATACGAGCCACGGAAGCCGAGCAGATAGAACATAGCTGCCAACGGTTTGCCAACGATATCTGTCATGACCTGTTTTCTACTTCCTCGTCGCCTTTTTTATAGGTAACACGGTAGTGGATGCTGTTTTCTTTATCGTTGTAATCGTAAACGAGCGTTTTCGCAACGTGACGCTTGGTGTAGGAGTCCTTGATAAAGTCCTTTTCCTCGTAGGTTAAATATTTGAAAGCATCGCCCGTCAAAATCTCTCCATTTTTCGCAAGCATAAATATTGGGGTTGCTTTATAGCCATCCTTTTTGTTTGCGTAGATATAGGAGGACACAACAACATAATCACCGATTTTCGCTCTGCCCCAATACCAATCATTCATCAGAAGAATCATCTGCTTATTGCCCCAGTTGTGGTCGTGATAACCAGTGCCGTCAAGTGCAATACTTTCTTCCTTTGTTTTAAGCATTCCGATAACCTTGCCTTCGGGAACAGAAGGGAGCCAAGCAAAATAATCCGTCTTACCAAACAATATTTTACCCGAATCCGGACGCCAAGAAGGGACTCTTGCATCCAAGGTCAGATTGCATTCAACCTCATCGTTTTTGAAGTAAATAGCGTAATGTGAGAGGTTGCCCTTGATGTAGCAATCTCCGATTTTAACGTCACAACTATCCTTTGAGAACGAAAAGTCCTTTGATTCAAACGTCGTGCGTATTTCCTTGCCGTTCGGACTAATGTAATTGAGTGATACGAACGGTTTGAATGCTTTTGCAAACGAGGTAACGGGCTTTGTATAGAAAACAATCACAAGGCTTGAGCCGTCTGCATATTTGGAATCGAAGTACCACCATTCGTAGCTACCGCTTTTTTCTTCGGTTCGAATTCCATCCTCAAATGTTTGTATCATATCGGTCAAACCCGCTTCTTCGGGTTTCAATAATTTAACTTCCCCCATATACATCCTCCGCCATATTCAAGTTTGTCTAACTGTTTCGCTATATAGTATAGCATATATCTTCGATAATGAACAGACTATGTTGCAATTCAACCAATTTTCATTTCACATAAAGCCACATACCCTGGCAAAAGCCAGGGTATGAATAAAATTATGTTGCATTAACACTTACTTCGAAACGTTCGACACCACTATAAACTAATCCTCTGCCGGGTCAAAACCATCTTCACGGCTTGAATCCATTTCGACTTCTGCCAAGCTTTCTTCGCGAACTTCAATAGTAGCCTCTCTCTCAGCTACTTTCTGTTCCCGGAGTTCTACTGCCTTTTCTTTTTCTTCCAAGATTGCTTCCCGAAACGTAACCGCTTTTTCTCTGCGCTTTACTTCCAAAAACTCTACTTCGGCGATTTTGAGCTTCTCCGGGAACGTGACACTTTCATTTTTTAACTGCTCAGTAACTTCTAAGCACTCGTTAAGCAATACCAGTACATCTTCAGAACAATTGCAGCGTTCTAAATTATTCTTTATATCGTGCTGCAGCCTTGTTCCAAGGTTTAAGTCGAAGTACACTTCCGGTTCTGCTCCAAAACGCTCTCTTATAGTGTTCTGCCAGGTGTTGGAAATTTCTTGCACGAACTCCTTGCCCGGTTCTTCCATGCTTGGTAGTACATAAACTTCACACCTTGAAGTAACAACAATCGGAATCTTACTTCCATTTGGATGAATGGTGTAAACGCAACTGAAGTCAATAGTGCAACCATAAGCGCATACAAAGCCCAAATTCGCACATTCAGCAGAAATCGTGTTGTATGCAGCTTCGAAATAAGTTTTCGCATCAGTAAAAGCTTTGTAGCCTTCCGGAAAATCAACAATGATTTTCTTTAACCCGGTTGCATCTGCCGGGAACTTCAACAGATTTTCTTCAAGTTCCATACGAGTTTTCAGTTCAAACTCACTTTCAGCAGTTCCAGAATTAACCGTCTGGTTTTTCAGTGTCATAATCCTTGCATCATTTTCAACAAACAGTTCCTGGACTTCATAACGTCCTAAATCCTTAGATAAAAAATTCATGATTTTTCTTCTCCTTTTTAAACTTTTTCTCGGTCTTCAATCGCTTGTTCGGTGGTGTTACGCACCGCCAGGGCGATTTCCTGGCTCATCATTGCAGCAAGGCTTGCGCTTGTACGAGTTTGCTTGAAAGCTGCGCGATTTGCGCATTCTTTAAGCTTACCAACGAGCTTACTTTCTGAAGCTCTTCGCGTAGCAGCAAGTTCTCCGATAAAAGCTGCTGTACTCTTTCCCGGAGTTCCCTGTTCTGCTCCTGGTATAGGTTTAGTAATTTCTCTTCGTCGCCGCTCCCGGTTCTGCTGCTTTCGTAAATTTGCTTTAAACTCATTTTCAAGTCCTTTCTTGCTTAAATCCATGTTGTAGAAATCGGAAAGTTTGGAGTTCCGGACTTTTTTCTGTTCCTGGTCTGTAAAAGTTATGTACTTCCGTTTCTCCGTCCACTGGCAGCTCACTCCACGCTCTTGCAGTTGCTGCACAAATTCTTCCCGGCTCGTTGCCTTTTCCCTGGCAGTAAGAACCGCTAAACCGATTTCTTGTACATGGCTGCGGACTTCTCCGCGCTCGGCTGCTTTTAAAGTTCTGTACGTTTTCTGTGAAAATGCGGTGGTTTCTTCCCTCTCCTGGTTCTCATAGGTCTTTCCTTTTTCGCAAATGCTCAAACCATGCTCAAGCACAATTCTGTCGGAAAGGTCTTTAAGCTCTTGAAGTTGGCTGCGACTTTGCCTTATTTTTAAGCCATTTTCAAAGCTAACACTGCAAGCGATGATATGTGAGTGACTATGTCCGCGGTCAGTATGAGTTGCTATAAAACACTCATACCCCCGGAAAAGAGGACTTTCCTGGACGAGTTTGCAAGCTATTTCGTGCGCTTTCTCCGGTGTGACATTTTCTTTTTCTGAAAAGCTCTGTATGAAATGCTTATAGGTTCTTCCTCCGGTCTTTCCCCACATTTCCTGGGTTGCTTTCATTTCTCGAAGAGCTTCTTCCGGGTTGTTGCTGCAATTAAAACCGGACATAAGCCTACTTTCCGTTTTTTCTTCCTGGCTAACGTACCGCATAATTCCACTTATCGAAGAATGTCCGCCAGCTGCTGCTTTAACAATGCACAAATCTCACACACCTCAATTCTTATAGCAGCCACTTCCTCTGCCGCTGCCTGTTTTCCCTGATTGCAGCTCCGGGCAATCTGATTAAGATTGTTGCCTATTCTTTTCAGTTCCGGAAGTAACTGTTTCAATCCGTCGGTGTTAATCACTTGTGCGCCCAGGATGCACCTCCGGATGTATTCTTGCTGCGAACTGCCAGCTTGGGACACCTTATCATAAAGCAGCCAGGTCTCCGGTTCTGATAACCTTACGATATACTGATAAGGTCTCTTTCTATTTGCCATTTTCTCACGCTCCTTTCTTAGCCTGGCGGCTTTGGGGTAAGGGTTCGAAGGGAATATCCCTCGCAAGTTCTGGGAGTGCTGCCACTTGTGGCAATCACTTCCGGGTAGCTTGCAATTTTTAACACCCCTCTTATATATTATCCTTTTTTATTTTTGGCGAAGATGGCATTATTTTTTTCAACCTTGCGAGAGGGGTGTTCCGGATTGCAAATCCGGTTGACTTACAGCACACCGACACGCAAAAGGTCAACATAAGCACTTGGCTAATATTGACATATCTATAATCATTGGCAGCTAGTATAGGATTAATGGGTTTGCGTGCAAGCTCACAAGTATTCACTTGTGACCTCGCCGCCTCGGTTCGACTAACGTCTTCCGAGATTGTGTAATATATTTTTATATATTCGTACATTGAACTACATTTATGTTGTCGGATTTCTTGCAACATTTTATGGTATTTAAAATACCTCTAAACCTATATGTTACAGCACTTATCCACGTTATCACCAGCTTTAGGTTTGGAACCATAATATGATACCATTATGCTTCTTCTCGCTGTGATAAAATGAGCAACAAGCTTCTTGTTATGTTATCAATATCAGTTAACAGCAACGGAAAATCATCCCTGCATATATTTGTTAATTTCCTTTTAAACTTCGCTCGTTGAAAGCGATTGCTAAATGGTATCGCTTTCCATATCTCATATATTTCATTTATGTCTTGCAGTATCTGATGTGAATTTCTTTCCTTTTCGATGTCAATTATCTTCAATATTGCATCTTGAATCCACGCAATACTCCGGGGTTCTTTTTCAAATTCATTTACAAAAATCTTTTTCAGCAATTTACGCCGTTCTACACAATAGTCATCATAGGAACGTATAAAGCAGCGGTCTACAAATGAATAAAATGTTTCATCAATAATCTCTTGCGAGAAATCCTTTAATTTGTTTGTTCCAAAAACTTGCTGAATTTTTTTTGCATTCGCAAAGGCAAGTTCAAAGCGCAAATAATCATCGTCCACCTCTATTTTGTACATATCTTGTAGCTGTTTTGTTTTATCATAAAACTTTGCACATGCACCTTTTCCGTTTTTAAATCCCTTACTAAATGCAGTAAATTCAGATACATCTGTAACTGCATTGACACCTTTCCCAGTTCGAATGTTAAACGGTGGTCTATACGGCATCCTTTTTATTGGTGGTATAATACTAATCAACAGCTCAAGCGCATCATGATTCCATGAATATGCAAATGTCTTATTGATTTCTATTGTGTGAAACATCGCTTTACTATATGAAATGCATATTCCATAGCATTCTTCCAGATACAACTTCACATCTAACAATGCATCTTTAAATTCCGAAAAACTACGACAATTTAAATTCCGTAATTCCGGGTCATCCACAATGAGTTGCAACGAACCATAGGCTTTTAATCTGCCTTGATAATCCGGACAGATTTTGTATGTAAATTCTTTAATTCCACAACTCGCATTTTTGATACACAACGAAGTGAATTTCTCTCCTTTGCGTAACTCAATATGATTATGAGCGGCAATATTGTATTTCGCTATTCCACATTGAAACAATCGCTCTAAATCGAAAATATCATCCACTAAAATACAATTTAGTTGTACCATATCGAGTTTAATTCCAATTCCATCCTTTAAATCTGTTTCCTTTTTCTTTGTTGTGTTTTGTTCGCACATTACCTATTCCTCCCAATATTTGTACTCTGCATCGCAGGCGCAAATATTATGTGGAATTTATTTGGGCGATTTGTAACGTTTTTCTGATTCGATTTATAGAAAATCCATATACAAAGATGCTTTGACGTGATAAAATATGAACAATTGAAACGAAAGGACTCGGTATAAAAGATTATGAGGGATTATAAAGAATGGCTTACTAAAATTGCTAAGAATGGGGAGTTTTATATCAGAGATGCCATTACTTATATCAATCGTAATGAAGCAAATATAAGCAAAAAGGCATGTCGTCAAGCAATATATAGATTATGCCAACAAGGTTGGCTTATTCACGAGAAAAAATGTGGACGGTATCGAATTATGGACTATCCAGTTAAGATAATGTGCCCTTTGAATGAAGAAAATGATTTTTTACATGAAGAAGAAATTATTACTCATTTTTACAAACAGTACAATATAAAACCACATAAATTTAGCTTTATGTTTCATGTAAAAAACGATTTTTATGTTTTTATTACAACACCGGATGTTTATGAACGTTTGTCAAAAGAACTTATTTGTATAGGGACAATTCTTGTTCAAGAGGAAAATTACGAGTGCGAAGTCATTCTACCTAAAATCACTATGAATACCCAAAACTGGAAAGCTATTTTGTTTATGGAAATGCTCCATGCATTGAATTTTCATCATGCATTATCCGAAGAGACATATGATAAAATATTTCCTTTGCAGGTCAATCCAGATTATTTGTATTTTTACGAGCAATATTCATGGATATTGGGAAATTCAGGGAGAGTGCGTTCGCAAGAGGGTACACGTATTAAAAGAGAAGAAATATCACAATATTTTAAGAAACTGGTTTTATTTGACCACTATAATAATTTTATACAGAAACTTCTAGCGAAACCGAAATACGAAAAGAATGAAAGTGTAAAATCAGCAATAGAAACTTTGAAACAGCATTTAATGTCGTTAAGTTTTACCGATAAAGACATAAAACACTATAAACAAGACTTCTACATAATCGCTGATTTGTACTGTAATCCAAATAAAATATTTGACCCGCAAAAAATATTAGAGGAACAGCTTTTACTGAAAAGAGTTGGAATCACAGAAGTGTATTCTAAATACGATTCGAAAAATCGCATATCATTTAATATGGATATTCCGGAATTAAGAGAAACGAAAGCCCCATATATTTTTGTAAGGTCACGTATATGAACTAATTTTTATAAAAACATCTTGTATAGTTGAAAAGAGAAGTAGAGAAAAATCTTTACTTCTTTTTTTGTTGCTCTCTTTTTCGTTATATTTTGCCCAAATAAATTCCACACAATATTTTCGCCTGCAAAACGCAGAGTAAATATTTGTAGGAGGTTTCATTTTGAAAAATAACCATTACACACACACTTTATTAAATTACAGCACATCAACACATTTCCCAGAGTATACAAACGAACTTGCAATTGAGCAGGCGATTTCTTGCTTGCAAAAAAATCTTGGGAATGATATTCTTGACCTAGACACCATGCGAAAAATACATATGGCAAAGAAAATTGAACAAGTAAAGAAATTACACTCTTTCGCACTAACCCCACCAAAGGAAGAAAGCGGCAGATGGCAGACTTACTACAAAGATTCTTCCGGTAACCGAAAATGTATTAAAGCTGGTACAGAGCAAGAACTACTGGAAAAGTTAGTAGACATCTACTTTTCCAAATCGAACATTGAAAAATTAACATTTGACGCATTATTTCTGGAATGGTTAGAATACAAGAAAACAATAACTGATAGCCCGAACACAATTACACGGCACAGACAGCATTATAATAAATACTTCGCTTCTTGTGCATTATCCGGTAAAAAACTGCGACAGTTGGATTCTCTTACACTGGAAACTGAATTTAACCGTATAGTCCGTGAAAACAATCTTTCCCGAAAAGAGTGGACGAACATCAGAACAATTCCAAAGGGAATGTTCGAATATGCCTATAGAAAAGGCTATATCAATACAACTCCAATGGATAAAGTACAGATTTTTGTGAAATTTCGGCAGGTCGTAAAGGAAACGGGGAAAACACAGACCTATAACACTGAGGAACTTTTGCAGATAAATCAATATTTAGATGCGAAATATACAGAAACCGGAGATACTGCTTTTCTGGCTGTAAAACTGAATTTTTTACTTGGTCTGCGCGTGGGAGAGCTTGTCACACTCCGATGGGACGATATTATAGAAAATCACTTACATGTTGTGCGTGAAGAAGTCAGAAATCAAGAAGCCGGAACATACGAGGTTGTGGAACATACAAAAACACATACCGACCGATATGTATTACTGGTTCCTAAAGCTGCTGCTTTACTGGATAAAATAGACCGTCAGAGTGAATATATTTTCACAAGAAACAGAGAACGGCTTACAAGCCGACAAATCGCTTACGTTTTAGAAAAGTATGCAGAAAGAAATGGGGTACGTACAAAAAGCACGCACAAAATGCGAAAAACCTATGCAAGCGTTTTACACACGCATGGCGTCCCTCTGGACGAAATTCGCGCCCAGCTCGGACACAGCACTTCGCAGACTACCCTCGGATATATATACAATCCGCTAACCGAAACTGAAACTGCCGATTTAATCGCCAAAGCCTTATAAATAAAGGCTGTCGTCAAATGTCGTCAACTTGACACGACACAAAAAAATAGCGGAGACCGCTGTTTATAACGGTTTCCGCTTCTTTTACCAAGAGCGCGAGACGGGACTCGAACCCGCGGCCTCGACCTTGGCAAGGTCGCGCTCCACCAACTGAGCCACTCGCGCATACTGTGCTGTCTCTCAAGCACAAACATATAATACACCATAAAAGAAATTTTGTCAACAAGAATTTTTAAAATTTTTTATATTTTTTCTACAGTATATACAAAACGCTTGTTTCAGGCACATTCCTCAAAGAAAAAGGGAGGTCCCGCCCCATTTTGCCGGGGCAAAGACCTCCTCCATTGATCTTACTTATTTCTTAGTTCCTTTTTTCTTCATTAAGAAGAATGCACCGCCGCCGCAAAGAAGCACTACCACTGCCACTACTGCAATGATAATACCACCATTACCGCCTTCTGCCGGAGCATCTACGGTATCATCAGCAGGTGCTGTAGTTGGAGCTACAGTAGCTTCCGGAGTCTCGGTTACTTCTGCTTCTGCCTTCTTGGCATCCTCCGCCTGAAGGGCTGCTAATCTTACGCTGTAATCAGTATTTGGTGTGCCGCCCATAACTGCACCGCTGCCTGCTGCAGCCGCATCCGTTAACTGAAGGAGACCGTTCATGTTGATGGTACCGTCCGCATTTCTGGTGATTTCAGTTGCAGTATCGGTATTTACGAACCAGGAAGCATCTACCTTCTTGCCTTCGGTATTAGCACCGGTCTGAGCTGCTGTGTCATAGAAGTAGTTGTTTACGCCGTAAACCTTGGACTGATCCTGTGTACCCTTTAACTTGAAGTTTTCGGATACATCCATAGCCTTGGTACGGAAGGAAACAACACCGTCAACCACATATGCGGTATCCGGACGGTCATTTGTATAAAGAGCTACGTTGGAGCCACCGTTGTTGAAGGTAGTACAATTGTAAAGCTCAATATTCGGACCGGAGTTACTGTCAAGACCCTTTGCCTTATTATCAAAAGCAAAGCTGTTGTATAACTTATGGTTACCAGGTAAGCTGTCGCCGCCCATCTTGAAGCCGTTACCGTTACCTGCGTTAGTACCGTCGGACATATAACCGTTGCCGTAAGCGATAGAGTTCTTAATCACTACAGAACCGATGGAACCGGTTTCAATCTTACCGAATAAATCCCAACCGTCATCGGCATTGTGGTGCGCGATACAACCATCAAATACGTTATTATCCGCAACTGTTAACTTACATGCGAAACCGTCGGCATCTTCGTAACCAACGTCTGCATTGTCCCAGGAAGTACAGTTAAGTACTAAGTTGTTGGATGGCCATTCGTTCCAAAGGTCCTGACCCTTCCATCTACCGATATTAATACCGGAGTTACCGTTCTTATAAGTATTTACATTCTGGATGATACAGTTGCTGCCGGAAATGGTAATACCCTTACTGGAATCCTTGGAATTTGTTACATCAAAACCATCTAAAATCCAGTAATTACCGGCAATCGTCATACCGGAGCCCTTCTTATCGAAGTCAAGCACCGGACGGGTCTTAGCTTCCGGATCAGCCATGAGGATGATTGGATTTTCAGCTGTACCGTCGTTGCCGCGGCCTACGGTGATAGTGCTTAAGAAGTCTTTATATGTACCTTCTGCAAGTACAATAATCTGACCTTCCTTTGCATATTCCATCGCGTTGTTTAAATCGGTTGGGTTATCCTTAGTACCCTTACCGGTAAAGCTTGGGTCTACGTTTGGAGCAACGTAGATTACGTTCATATCGAATACCTTCTTGGAAACTGCCCACTGGATTTCGGTAGTTTCATAAGTAGAAAGCATTTCGTATTCACTGAACTTGAAGTCTGCATCCGGAGTAAAGAATATACGGAAGTTGGTTAATCCGGTTGGCAGGTCTTCTACTGTGATATGAGTATAAGTTTCTGCAGTTGCCTTAACACCCTCTGCGAAAACTTCACCGTTATTACCCTTAACATCGATAACACCGTTTGCGTTAGTGTAAATGTTTAAGGTGTAATCATCGTTACCTGTAGTTTCTGCAGAGTTTACTGCTAACTCAGGTGCATAGTATGTGATTTCTCTTTCTTCTGCCGGTGCATCGGTTGCAGGATCAGAAGTTGTAAGAACAACATCTGTTACGGTAATCTTTGCATTTCTTGCTGCATAGAAACCAACGTAGATGTTATCAGGGTCAATCTGTGTTAATGCAGTTCTTTCGATATCGTAGAATCTGCGGGTAAAATCTTCCCCTGTCTTAGGGTCATGGTAAGTTACATAGTAACCTGTGTTATTTCTTTCAATTGTGAACTTGAACTCGGTTACCAGTGCTCTTTCACCAAGAGTACCGGTAGGCTTTGTTTCGTTCTTGTAGTTACCGACAATATTGTAGGTACCTGCTGCGAATCTCTGGCTTAATTCCAAAGTTTCTGTATTTGTGATAAATAAATCGGCTGTGTTGGAAACAATGGTACCGTCTGCGATATTAGCTGCAGTTACACCACGCTTTTCCTGGGAACCGACACCAAGCTTCATGGAAATCTTGTTTGCTGTACCGGTGTCGCCGGTTACGATTTCCTGCTTTTCATAGTCGTACCAGTATTCTACCTTGGATACTACTGCAGAGAAGTAGTTGTTCCAGAATGCAGAGGAATCACCATGAGGGCCTACTGCATCGGCAACCATCATACCGAAACCGTCCTGACCGTTGGAGAATGTCCACTCATCCACCTTGATGGTTGCAGTTAACTTAAAGTTTTCCTTTTCAGGGTCAATGGCTGTATAGTAGAACGCAAGACCGTCGGTGGAACCCGGAACAATCTTACCCTTACCGTTTAAGGATGCCACGGTTACAGAACCATCGTTAATATTGCCTTCGTACCAGTTATCTGTGGTATTGGTACTGGAACCCCAGGTAGAGAAGGACCATACGCGCTGAGCGTCCTGAGTTGCGTTTGCTTCCATAGAACCTGCTGCAGAAACATCAGTGCCTCTGTTTGCTACTACGGTAAATACATATCTTGCACCAACACCAAGACCGCTTACTAAGAATTCTGTTTCTGTTGTTGTACCTGCTTCATAACGAGAAGCAACTGTATCTTTTTCCTCATAGTAAACAGTATAAGACTCAGCTTCAACAACAGGTAACCATACTACGCTTACTGTACCGTTACCCTTGCTGGTTGCGCTGGAAATTACCGGAGTGGTTAAAGGAAGAACATAACCCTTTACCGCAACCTCGTTACCTGCTAAAGTAGTTGTTTCGTCTGTTCTCATGGCTTCACACTTGAAGGTGTAGTCGCCGGATGCTGCTGGTGTAAATTCTGCAG
Source organism: Lachnospiraceae bacterium (assembly GCA_017622795.1). Taxonomy (GTDB): domain Bacteria; phylum Bacillota; class Clostridia; order Lachnospirales; family Lachnospiraceae; genus SIG299. Next base: position 55,774 of record JAGAQI010000086.1, on the reverse strand, counting down.
TACCTGCTGTAGCCTGAACTGCCATGGTAGCTTTTTCTACTTCATTACCTGCTGCATCATACATGTAAATATATAATCTGTCACAACCGTCGGTTGCAGGACCGATTAACATAGTGTAAGGAACCTTGATTGTTCCGTTTTCTACGGATGGCTCACCAAGAACAGGAGCTGTAACCGTATTCCATGCTGCTCTGTTGGTTTCTGCTGCTGCGCCGCCTTCCGGAACAACTTCTACGTAGTATACGTTGATACCGCTCTTTTCGGACCATAAGTAGTAGGTACCTGCTGCTGTTACTTCAAAAGTGATTACCGGAATGATACCGTCTGCAGGAGCACCGTATGCGGTACCGCGACCCACTTCACCATCAGCACCAACAAGCAGTAACGGTCTGTCTTCCCCACTGGAAGAACTCATGGCATATACATTAACAGTTGCTGCACCCTTTGTAGTAAAGGAAATATTTCTAAGTTCGATGGAACCGGAGCCACCAAGCTTCATTCTCTTGGTAAACTCTGTGCCGTTGTCGCCGGTCTTCTTATTGTCATCAATAACAACGTTTTTATCTGCGCTTGCTGCTACGGAGAAATCACCGTATGTAGTAAACTCTGTGATAGTTGCCGCATCTAATTCGCTGATATTTAACACACTAGGAGCTGCAGCTGTGCCGCCTGCTTCCTTAACTTCAATCGCATAAATATTGATGCCGCTCTTTTCGGACCACAGGTAGTAAGTACCTGCTGCTGTTACTTCGTATGTAATAGCCGGAATGATATTGTCTGCAGGAGCACCATATGCTGTGCCTCTTCCGATTTCTGTACCATCCGCACCAACTAATAACAGTGGTCTGTCTTCCCCACTGGAAGAACTCATAGCATATACCGTAACGCTGGCTGCTCCGCTTGTAGTGAAGGACACATTTCTAAGCTCTACAGAACCGGAACCGCCAAGCTTCATTCTCTTGGTGAATTCCACGCCATTGTCGCCGGTCTTCTTGTTATCGTCAATCACTACTGTTTTTTCTGCATTTGCCGCCACAGTGAAGTCACCGTAGCTTGTTACGTCCGCAATAGTAGCTGCATCCAAGTCACTCACATTCATGGACATGGTCTTGCCTGCGCCACCAGCAGCCTTTTCTGTTACCTCAACAGAATAAATGTTGATACCACTCTTCTCGGACCAGAGATAATAGGTGCCTGCCGCACTTACCTCAAATGTAATGGCAGGAATAATATTATCTGCCGGTGCACCGTATGCTGTGCCACGGCCCAGTTCTGTTCCGTCGGCAGACATGAATAATAATGGTCTGTCTTCACCGCTGGAAGAACTCATGGCATATACGGTTACGGTTGCCGCACCGCTTGTGGTAAAGAAAACATTTCTTGCTTCCAAGGAACCGGAACCACCAAGCTTTAATCTCTTGGTAAATTCGATACCATTGTCACCTGTTTTCTTATTCTCATCGATGGTAACCTTTTTATCTGCATTTGCAGATACCGAGAAATAACCGTAAGAGGTCACTTCGGTAATGTCACCTGCCTCCATCTCGCTTACATTAAGAACCTGACTGTCTGCCGCTTCAGCAACAAGGGTAACACCGCCCATTACAGGAAGCATCATGCAGATACTTAACGCAAAAGCAAGAACGGAAGAAATCAACTTTCTTGTTTTGTTTTTCATATTGCTCCTTTCTTGTCACGGACAATTTCCGGCTGTCCGAAACACTCGAAAAATAATTTTTTCACGTCTCATATTCTACCATAATTTTTGTTTTCTGTAAATGCTTACACCGTCACTTTTCACAGAAAAAACGCCCTAAAAATAAGGAAATCCAAAGATTTGCACAAAATCAAAAAAATTGGTTGTACGTGTTTTTACATAAGAAAAGCCCGCTTTTTCAAGCGGGCCCTTCCGAAAAAATTATTGCATATTATTAATAATCTAAACCAAGGTAGTAAAGAGGAAGCTTTGTACCATTACCGTAGAAGTAATAAGTCTTACCGCCCTCTAACTTGTATTCCTTTGTTAAGTACTCGGACTCACTGCCTTCATTTGCATAAGTGTCAACAACGTTCTTATCTCCGTCTACGAAATGATAGGACTTGCCGTTGCCTAACTTAAATGCAACCTTGAATGTACAATCTGCTGCAGGAGAAACCTTAACAGCTGCACCTTCGGTAGGAATATCGCCATTCTTTGGACTTGGATTTACACTACCCTGTACACTTGCTGTATATGCAGTGCCATCCGGGAAAGTATAACCATCCTTAACGGACATGTTATCTAAAACGGAAATTCCGTTATAGTCAACATTTGCTAATAAGCCTGCAGAAAGATCAACTACTACGTCTTCTGCCTTAGTTTCTGTCTTTTCTTCTTCTGTAACTACTCCTGCATTAGAAACAATAAGTTTCTGGCCAGGGAAGATTAACTCTGCCTTTTCAATGATATCACAGTTTCTGGCAAGGATTTCTTTATATTTAGCTCCGCTACCAAGTAATTCCTTAGCAATCTTCCATAAGAAGTCACCCTTCTGTACAGTATAAACTGTTTCACCAGGGAATACTGCTCTTCCGTCCTTTGTTGTTTCAATGCCCTCAGCTAAAGTATATTTATAATGAGCCGGAGTCCAATCACCCAGTACAGTTTCTGTTGCACTTACTGCTGCAGTATCGAGATAGTCTTTCACTACTGCATAAGTCTGATTGGTAGCAGCTGTGGAAGCATAAGCTTCGCCGTTGCTTGTAATATTAAACTCATTAAATACAGCAGTAGTCATGTCACCACTGTTCATTTCGCCCCAACCGGTAGCATCGATTGTGCCGTTAGTTTCAACGCTAATGAAGGAAGCATTGGAATTTGCACCCCATGTTCTACCTAACTTACCAAGAACTACTGCATCACCCTCGTTGCCATCTGTGGTGATTGTACAATTTCTGAATACATATGGGCTTGTCTTAGGAGCTACAATGTAACCAACCTTAGCATTGTTGTTTGCGTCGTTGGCAAATGTCTTCCACTGTAATTCACAATTATCAAATACAGCGGCAAATTCACCACAGATGTAGTCGGTATTACCACCGATTACACAATCCTTGAAGTATACATGGTATCCGTTATTCGCAGAACCATTTCTACCAAGGGTATCCTGGGAAGAAAGAATCTTACAGTTGTATACTGCAATGTTGTTTGCTTCAATGTAGAAAGCATTGGATCTTTCCTTGTATGCATAAGCTGCTACATCAGCACCTTCTGCAAGTCTGTCTGTAGCTAAAGCAGTGCCTGCAATATCGGTCTTTTCTGCATCTGTTAAGTAGTAGTTGTAAGTATTTAAGAATGTAGTATCTTCTGCGATGAAATTGTCACCTCTTACGATGAACACACCACCCCAAAGATTTCCGTTACCTTCTGCATAGGAGTACTTATCCATAGCAAGTCTCTTATTGTACAGACCTGTACCAGGATCTACAGAGTAATAAAGTGTACCAACACCATAGTACCAGGAGATGGTATGACCGTTACCCTTGAGAGTAACATACGGAGCATTCATAACAACCTGTTCAAAGAGGTCTGCTTTCAGGTTGATGGTTACTCTGCCGGCTTCACCTTCCGGTCTGTCTGTCATAGCAAGAATAGCATCGGAAGCTTCGTTTAATGTAGCATAATCACCAGGTACGTTGATTTCACTCTTGAACTCAACAAGTGGAAGTACCACAATGCTTGTCAGATAAGAAGTACCGTTAAAAGTAATGGTAACATCGCTGTCTACAATCTGCTCATAAGCATCAATTGTGGATGTTGTTCCGGAATTACAAATCATCTGCTCGCCATTCATTGTGAAATCAGCTGCATAATATGCATTCACAACAATCTTAGACTTTCCGCTAACCGGAACAATAACTGTGTCACCTGCACGGCCGACACAATGAGCCTTTCCGTTTTCTACTGCAACGGAACCGGTCTTTTCAAGATTTGCGATTTCTGTATAGGAATACTCTCGCTTTACAGTTAAATCAACAACTTCTACATATACATCATTTGTATTTTCAACATCTTCTTTTACGGATACTCTATCGTAAGTAACACCACCGTTTGTTGTTTCAACACCGGTGTTATATTCACCCGGCTTTAAGGAAACAGTATAAGTACCTTCTTTCAGAGTTGCTTCATAAGCTGTACCGTTAACCATATTGGTAAATGTAAGCTTTGTAACAGCGGAAGCATCTGTTCCTACGATCTTACCGGTGAGAGTAAGGTCAGGAACATTATTCAGGGTAATTGTTACGCCGTCTTCTGCAGCAACGAATGTATCAACCTCACCGATGAGTGCCTTAACACCACCGTCATTAGTAGATACCTTATAGGTATGTCCCTTTAAAAGGTCAAGTGTAGCACCGGCTGTATTAAGTGCGATAGGCTTACCACCCAGCTGTGCATCCACAAGTTCAATCTTTAATGTATCGGTAACAGTTGCATCAACATTAGTTACTGTTACAGGTACGCTAACCTTTTCATCTACAACATAGCTGTAACCGCCATAGAACATGTTATTAGTCTTACCTGTAGTGGACATTACATAAGTATGTCCAGGTTTTACTTCAAAGGAGTATTCTGTAAGTCCTACTTCAGCATCAACGTAACCGTTCTTGGTTCCGTCGTTATTGAAATCGTGAACTCTGATGAAGGAGGTGGAATTGAAGTATACTGTCATCATACCCTTATCAGCAGGCTTGAATACGGTTAAACAACCATCGCCTTCACCAGGAAGAGTAAAGATATTATTAACATCTGCGTGTCTCTTACCGGAGGTATAAGTATCATATGTCTTACCGTTTACTGTGATTGTCTTACCGCTCTTCACTGTGTACTGTGTAATAACACCATCTACAGTCTGACCGGCCAAAAGAAGTTCACTGTCTGCAAACTTATAAAGACCGGTTGCAACAACACCGTCAACAGCCATTTCATCGTACATAAAGGTAAAGCTCTCAGCTTCACCAACCAAGGTTGCTGCTACAGGTGTTACTGTAATCTTTGGAATATAGCACTTCGCTTCAAAACCAAGAACCAAGGTGTTTGCTCCTCCCTGATACTCAAAAACAACAACACTGCCGTCATTGTGCTGGCAGCCCTTCTTGGCATCTGCTGTCTGTGTCCATGCACCGTCAGCACTTGTCATTGTAAGTGTATCATTACCGGAATACTGGCAGTCACCTACTTCAATCTTTGCAGGACCGTCTACCTTGATTTCGATGGTATTACCAACTTTGAATTCAATACCATGCTGTGCGCCATTGTACTTGTACGCATTCTGTGTACCAACCTTTACTGTCAGATTACCGGAAGTAACATCGGACTTACCGTCTGTATCAGTAGGGATAATGGAACCATCTGTAAAATCGTAAGTAACAGGAGTTAAATCTCTTGTCTTAATAGGTGTTGTGGTAATCTTTGGAATATAACACTTTGCTTCAAAGCCAAGAACTAAGGTGTTTGCTCCGCCGTCGTATTCAAATACAACCACGCTGCCGTCATTGTGCTGGCAACCCTTCTTAGCATCTACTGTCTGTGTCCATGTACCATCAGCACTTGTCATGGTAAGTGTATCATTACCGGAATACTGGCAGTCACCTACTTCAATCTTGGTAGGACCGTCTACCTTGATTTCAATAGTATTGCCAACCTTAAATTCTACACCATGCTGTGCGCCGTTATACTTGTACGCATTCTGTGTACCAACCTTGACCGTCAGATTACCGGAAGTAACATCGGATTTACCATCTGTATCGGTAGGGATAATGGAACCGTCTGTAAAATCATAAACAACGGAACCGTCTGCAGCTGCTGTTTCTTCAGCAAATGCGATTTCGATGCCACGACCTGCCACAGGTGTCAGCATCATACCTGCAACCAAAAGGCCTGCAAGTACTTTTTTCCATAATTTTCTCATTATGCCCGCTCCTATCTATCCGCTTTGCGGATGAAATATTCCTGTGGTACTTTCTCCCTCTGCCAGAAGGGCGCACAAGTCCCACAAGTTACTTCCAAGTTTACCATATTTTCTCTTTTCCGTAAATGCTTACATCGCAATTTTCGTACAAATAAAGTCAATTTCTCTATATTTGCCGAAATTTCAATTCGCTTTTTGGTACTTTTCACTAAAAGGATTAAGAAAAGACGAGGTGCTTTTTAAGCATACTCGTCTTTTCTTTCATAACTTACATTGATTTTTGTAAGAGGTTACATCCCCTCTTTTTTCAATAAACATACCGTCTCTACCTGGGCAGTTTGCGGAAACATATCCACGCATGCCACCTTTTCCACCTTGTAGCCACCGGCAGTTAATACCTCCAAATCCCTTGCCAGGCTGGTTGGCTTACAGGAAATGTAAACCATGCGATCCACACCGTAAGCAATGATTTTCTGCAGTGCCTTCGGATGGATGCCGTCCCGGGGTGGGTCTAAAATAATGTACTCCGGTTTTTCTTCGATGGTATCCAATACCTTTAATACATCACCTGCAATGAAATCACAATTAGTAAGACCGTTACCTGCTGCGTTTTCTTTTGCCGCTTCCACTGCTTCTTCAATAATTTCCACACCAATGACCTTTTCCGCTGCCGGAGCCATCAGCTGGGCAATCGTTCCGGTACCGCTGTATAAATCAAACACTACCTTACGGCTTCCCATGCCGATAAAATCTCTTGCCTGGCTGTAAAGCACCTCTGCTCCCAGGGAATTGGTCTGGAAAAAGGAGTAGATGGAAATCTTAAACCGCAGGCCTAAAATCTCTTCATAAAAATATTCTTTGCCGTATAAAAGATGGGTTTCTTCACTGCGGACCACGTCTGCCAAACCATCATTAATACTGTGAATAATTCCCGCAAAGCTTCCATTAAGAGGAAGAGCCAGTAAACGCTCCTTTAAAGGCTGCATGTCTACTGACATTTGGGATGTTGTGACTAAATTCACCAGGATTTCTCCCGTTTTTTCCGCGCGGCGGACTAACAAATGGCGTAAATAGCCTTCATGACTCATTTTGTGATAATACGGCAAATTCCGCTCTCTGCAAAACTCCAACACGCAAACCAGAATTTTTCTGAAATCCGGATGCACTAAGGTACAATTTCTCACATCCACAATATCATAAAAACTTCCCCTTTTGTGAAGTCCCAGCATCAGTTCGCCGCCTTTCACTTCATCTCCAAAGGAAAATTCCATTTTATTTCTGTATTCCGCAAACTTCGGACTACCCTTGATACCGAGAAATTCATACTCTCCCGCCACCGGAGCAAGAAGGGCACGGACCTGCTTTTCTTTCAGCGCCAGCTGTTCTTCATATGGCAGCATCTGATACACACAACCACCGCAAATTCCAAAGTGTGGACAAGCCGGTTGCGGTAATTCATTTACCGCAGGCTCTACCACTTCCAGCAATGTACCCTCGCCCTTGCCCTGTTTCAGTTTGGCAATGCGGAAACGGATTTTCTGTCCCGGTACAGTATTTTTTACAATGATTTTTCTGTCTTCCAATTCTACAATTCCTTTATTCGGAAAGTCGGTGCGCACAACCACGCCGATGCATTCTTCACCTTTTTTCATGTTCGCCTTATTCTCCATTCTTTACCGATACTATACTAGTCCTGTTCATTTGTCTCCAGCGGATTTCCCTTCCAGGCACGCAGTTCTTCCAACCCGGAAAACTGTGATAAGAAGGAATTCCGGTAGCGCTTGTCGAAGGTCACATCTTCCAAAAACCAATCCGGCATCTGATAGGATGCGGACTCCTCTTCATTTGCAAATTCCACTTCGGCAAAAATCAGCCCTTCCAGATATCCGTGAAATACATCCAGTTCAATTTTATGAGTTTCGTCGATTGGAATCAAATACCTGGTTTTGGAGATTACATTTCCGTCCGATTTTTCTTTTAAATGCTTGTACGCCTTTTCAGAAAGCGGCAGTTCCACTTCCTCGCAGGTTCTTGAAGTTATTGTTTCAGGCAAATCCAGCCCGATTCTGGATTTATACGTTAAAATATACTGTTCGTTGCTTTTTCGGATTCTGATGGTTGGTTTATTGCACAAATATGCCTGCTCAATTTCTTTTTTTTCATACTGTTCCAAATTCTCAGGTAATTTTTTTATCGTAAATTTGCGTTCTATTTCCATTTTTGATATCCTCCTGTTTTCAAAATAAACCTAACATTTATTGTACCAAAAAAAAATCTATCTGTCACTATTCTTTCCATGCATAACATTTTATCAGCCGCAAATACTACATACAGACGAAATTCTCGTCAAAACAAAATTTTCCTATAGGAGGTGCTTTATGAAAAAGCAGAGAATTTACATTCTTGCCCTTTGCTGTTTATTGGTTTGCGGCTTTGGTGCTTGTGGCAGAGATAAGGATGGCAATAACAACAACTCTGTTACAGACAGAACTCAAAACTATAACACTGTAACACCTACTCCTACCCTTGCACCAACCACAGCCCCTGACAATGTTGGCGATGGAATTATGGACGGCGTGGAAGATGTAGGCGACGGACTGATTAACGGTGCGGAAGACGTAATTGACGGTGTCGGTGATGCCGTAAATGACATCGGTGATGGTATAACAGGCAATGATGCCGACAATTCCAACACTAACGGTACCGGTACGAATGGCCAGTAATTTTCTACGCCTGTAGATTGTTGTTAGCTATAACTACGGCAAAAAAATAGGCTCAGGATTATTTCCTAAGCCTATTACATATTACTCCGCATTTTTCTGCCACCCGTAGGGATGCGATATTTCTTTCATCAATATTGGCATAAATTTCTGTGCATCCTAATTCTTCCTCCGCATATTTCACCAGTTCGGTAAGCACCTCTGTGGCATACCCCTGACTCCAATGCGAGCGCTTAATAACATAACCCGCTTCCAGCGGAAATTCTCCTTCTTTGAAGCCGGCTCTTCCGATGAGTTCTCCGGTTTCTTTTGCAAAAACACCCCAATAACCGTAACCAAAGAAAGAATATACACAAGACACGTAAGAAATCAATTTTTCCAGCTCTTCTTCTTTTGTTCCTGCTTTAGCCGGAAGATACTTTGCGGTTTCTTCATCCGTTAATATTTCGTACAGAGAATCCATATCCTCTGCCGTCATTTCCCTGATAAAACAGCGTTGCGTTTCCGCAATGGTAGCCGGAATCTTCACCGCATGACAATACACCTGATTCAGATAATTCACCGATACTTCTGATGGGTCTTCCAGCAGTGTTACTGACTTAGGCACTTCAAAATGACCTTCCATACAGCCGGCAACCGCCATGCCAAGTTCGGATGCAAGTTTAGCATGTTGCTGATGATTGGTAAGAAACAGGCACTCATTAAACTGAACGCCGGTTCCGGATAAAATTTCTTTTATGGTTTGTTCCACCTGCAGTCCAAAAAAGGGAACAACAACGGCTATACCGGATTCCGCCAGGTCCTGTTTTAACTGTTTGCATTCTTCCTGAATATCAAACACGACTGCCTTGACCTGAAACCTGGTAAACTTATATTTTTTATTCTCCATGTTCTTCCCCTTTCTGTAAAATAGCTTTGGGTAATCCGTTGTGTTGGAATTCCGGCATATAGGTTCTGAAATGCAACGGAATATTGTTTTGTTGCAGTTTTTTGTTTTCCCGCTCTTTAATGCTGATATTTTCCACAAAGGTTTTCCACAGTTGCTCTGCCTCCATATTATCTTCTGCATATTGTTGAAGCATGGCAACCTGCCCTTCTGTGAGTTTCATCATAAGATAAGTTTGCCCCGGGACATGAACTCCTGCCTCATTGCGCACCGTGTCCCAAATTACAAAACGTTCCTCCGGAAAGCGGTCAACAAAATGGGGAATAATTAGCTCCGTAAGCCTTGGCTTTGGTGCAAATCTGGCAAGTAAAATGTTACCCGGAATTTCTATAAAGCGAAGAAATCCCAAATAGTGATGTTCTGCATTACCAACGGCCCTGGAAAGCTCCATGACACGGACTACCGCAGGGTCTGTTAAATGATTTCGCACTTTGCTTCCCATCCGCAAAGCGGTTTGGATATAACGGTAAATGGCATCTGCTTTGTCTGCCGCATCGGAACAGGCTGCTCGGAATAAGGCTTCATATACCATATCAGAGCAGATACGGCGTATCGTATTTAACACCTTCTGTGCTTTTTCCGCGTCCGGATCCAGCGAAATATAGTTGCAAAACAATTCGATATTGCTGTTTTTAAAACCAAAAACCTGTAACTCAGTATTTTCATGACCGTATTTTAATTCCCAGGCTGCATATACAGCAGAGAAAATACCCTCGATACTGTCTTCACATTGTAATACATATTTCATGCAGACCCACACTCCTGTAAAAATTCGCGGTAAGTCCCGTCAAACAGGGTAAGTTGCTGAAAGCAGGTATCTTCCTGCTTTGGCGGTTTTTCCGCCAGTAAAAGATTTTGTAATATCATACCCTCTGATAATTTTAAAGAGTAATAAGAAGAACCGCTGCAGGTAATAAAATAAATAGCTCTTTTTAGTACCACGCCCACCTTTTTTAAATCATTGAAATCCAGGCGTGCCGTTTTTCTTGCCTGCATAATACGCCTTGCAGACCTGACACCAATACCCGGCACCCGAAGCAAAGTATAATAGTCTGCCTGGTTTACTTCTACCGGAAACTGTTCCGGATGGCGCAGTGCCCAGTCACATTTTGGATCTAAAAATTCATTAAAATTTGGCTGTTGCTCGGATAATAACTCATTAGCTTCAAACCCATAATAGCGTAACAGCCAATCCGCCTGATACAAACGGTGTTCCCGTTTTAGCGGAGGACCGCCCGGCAATACAGGAAGAGCGGAATCTTCATTTACACGGATGAATGCAGAATAAAACACCCGCTTTAAATCAAACTTTTTATATAATGCCTCGGATACCGCTAAAATCTGGTAATCGCTTTCACCGGTTGCACCAATGATCATCTGCGTTGACTGACCTGCGGGTACAAACCGCCCTGTATGGCTCTGATTTGCCCATTTAGCCTCTTTTTGCATATGCAAGCCCGGAATCCCGGTGTGGAATGTATCTTCTCTTAAAACGGCCGGTAGCGCATCTGTTTTGCTGTTCTGTTCTTTTTCGGAAATAATATTTTCCTGCACATGCTCTTGCAAGGCAATTTTTTGCCGTAATTTTTCTCTTAATAAAAGGGTGGAGTTTTCTTCTTTGCGCCCGAGCTCTCTTGCTGTGTACCAGTAACGGCCCCGGCTGTCATTCACGCCCAGTGCCTGCATATTTTCTTCTATACCGGACTGTATTTGCCGCATAGGAAGTAAAATGTTTTTCCGGTTTTTATGAGGAGCTAAGGTGCGTAAGCCTTCTGTGGTTGGTAACTCCAGGTTAACACTCATTCTATCGGCATACCAGCCGGCAAGCTCCACTAAATCGGGGTCTGCCCCCGGAATGGCTTTGCAATGGATATAACCGTTAAAATGATATTTTTCACGCAGAAGCATAAGGGCTTCTACAATTTCTGCCATGGTCTCATTTGGAGAATGATTGATACCGGAACTTAAAAATAAGCCTTCAATATAATTTCTGCGGTAAAACTCTATGGTGAGGCGGCACACTTCTTCCGGCGTAAAGCTGACCCGCTGCACATCATTCGAAGAACGGTTAATACAATACTTACAATCAAAAATACAATGATTGGTATACAAAATTTTGAGAAGGGAAATGCACCTGCCGTCTGCCGAAAATGTGTGGCAAATACCCGGAGCCACGGAATTGCCGATGGCACCTGCAACGCCTTTGCGGTTGGACCCGCTGGAGGTGCAGGCAACATCGTATTTGGCTGAATCTGCCAGTATTTGAAGTTTTTCCATGACATCCATAGCGGCCTCCCATAAAGCAGCCCACCTTAAATACAAGAACGGCGGGTTAATAATAGAACATTTGTTTGTCTATATATTACCACGCCGTTTTCTTAATGTCAAGATAAAACCGAATGTTTGTTCTGTTATTTTTTCTTCCTTTTAGCATATGCAGCAGCTGCTGAAATTGCAATCACAATAGCAAGAGGCCCCATAAACGGAATCAGAAAGAGCACAAGAAAAACAATACCAATAATAAGTATTGCCTTTTTATTCATCTTTTTTCCGGATAACTGGTTTGTATGAGGATTCTTATTATTATCATACCGCTGATGATAGGAATGATGGTCATCCTGGGCAGAATGATTGTATCCGCCGTCATACTTATCATGGTACTCCTGGTGTTCCGCCGCAGCAGAGTTTTCTCTGTTGTATCTGGCACATTTTGGACAAATGCCGTTATATTTCTCATAGTCGTATATTCTTCCGCATTTTGAGCAAGTTATCAATCCCATGCTATTATTCTCCTATTCTATTCTCCTAAGTAACCTTAATAAAAGCAGATTATGTAAAACACTTCCTATAGTGTTTGTAACACAATCTGCCCGTAAATTCAATACTTATTTACCGTTTGTTATCACAAAAAAGAATAGAGAACAACAAAAACAACACTGAGAAGAATTCCCGCCAAACCGATAAAGAAAAGATTTGGGAACCACACTCTGCCTTTTTTGTCCTTGGCCATTTTATAATCATAAAAGGATTCCGCATCCTCCCTTGGTATTCCGGGAATCAGATGATGAATGCCGATTTTGGACACTCCGTAGGACAAGGTGTCATACGTACCTTTAGAACCGATGAAACTCAGTGCACCCACACCGGCAAACAAACCTCCTGTAATAAAAAAGCCGTTGCTGATACTTCCCATTACTTCTTTTACACTTTCTTTTTCCAAAATACCGTCATTCCACATAAACGCCAGCGAAATTACCAAAAAAATGATGCCTGTTATGAGATATTTCACCTTATCTATCTTTTTTTTCCCTGTTTTCACCGTTTCTTTTTCGTCCATACTTACCTCAAATTAAATTTCTGCGTAACCGCTATGCAGCTACGCAGAAACTTCATAATTACTTATTTAACTGCTTTAAAATTTCCTGATACTCTGCTTCATTACACTGAACAAAGTGTCCCGGAGAAACTTCTCTCAAGGATGGCTTGTCTACAGAGTAATCATGCTCTGCCAGAGGATTGTAAACAATTCTCTTTCTCTTCTTTTCGTACTCAGGGTCCGGAAGAGGAATTGCAGACAGCAGGGAACGGGTATACGGATGCAGCGGATGTGCAAATAACTCGTCAGAGCTTGCCAGCTCTACCATCTTACCGAAGTACATAACACCGATTCTGTCGGAGAAATACTTTACGACAGAAAGGTCGTGGGCAATGAAGAGAATGGTTAGACCAAACTTTTCACGTAATTCATTTAACAGGTTAATAACCTGTGCCTGAATGGAAACGTCCAGAGCAGAAACCGGTTCATCGGCAATGATTAAGTCCGGATTCATGATGATGGCACGGGCTACACCGATACGCTGACGCTGACCACCGGAGAACTCGTGAGGATATCTTCCTGCATGTTCGCGAACCAGACCAACCAGCTCTAACATTTCATAAACCTTTTTATCAATTACTTCCTGATTTCTTTCGCCCTGGATTACCAGACCTTCTGCGATAATTTCGCGGACAGTCATACGTGGGTCCAAGGAAGCGATAGGATCCTGGAAAATCATCTGAATCTGAGTGGTCAGACGGGTTTTCTTTGCTTTACGGAGTTCATCCTTATACTGAGCCTGTAACTGCGCCTTTTCCGCACCGGATGCCTTTTCCAGTAAAGGAAGATATTTTGCCTTTACTGCAGCAGCCTGCTGGAGCTGATAGTCTTTGTCACAGTTCTTCTGATCGTAGGAGGCAACTTTTAATTCTTTCTTCTGCTCTGCTACATAAGCGTCCAGTTCTTTCTTTAAACGGTCTTTTTCTGCAGCATCGGAAGCAGCATCAATCTTTGCCTTATACTCCTTCTTTGCTTCCAAAATGTTTTTACGGTAAGCGCCGGTACCGGCACAGGTACGGATGCCCTTAAAGTATACATTACCGGAAGTAATGTCATATAAACGGATGATGGAACGTCCGGTAGTTGTTTTACCACAGCCGGATTCACCAACCAGACCAAAAACTTCACCCTTTTTAATATCAAAGCTTACGTCATCTACAGCCTTTGTTACAAACTGACCGCTACCGAAGTACTGGCACAGATGCTCAACTTTTAATAAAACTTCTTCATTATTCTGCATCCTTAGCACCTCTTTCCTTCATTCTGGCAATTCTGTCTGTGATGCTCTTTGGAGGTTCTACCTTCGGAGCATCCGGATGACGGAGCCATGTTGCTGCAAAATGAGTGTCAGAAATTTGGAACATTGGCGGCTGACGCTCAAAGTCAATCTTCATGGCATATTTGTTTCTGGCTGCAAAAGCATCACCAACCGGAGGATAAATCATGTTTGGAGGTGTGCCAGGGATTGCATCCAGCTTTTCGTTGGTATCAAGGTCAGGCATAGAGGAAAGCAATGCCCAGGTATATGGATGTGCTGCATCATAGAAGATATCTTCCGCAGTACCCATTTCCACAATTTTACCAGCATACATAACCGCAATTCTGTCTGCCATGTTAGCAACAACGCCCAGGTCGTGAGTAATGAAAATTACGGAAATATGTCTCTCTGCCTTTAACTTATTGATTAACTCCAGAATCTGAGCCTGGATAGTTACGTCAAGCGCTGTGGTAGGTTCGTCACAGATTAAGATATCCGGGTCAGCTGCTAATGCGATAGCAATAACGATACGCTGTCTCATACCGCCGGAAAACTCAAACGGATACTGGTTGTATCTCTTTCTTGGTTCTGCAATACCTACTTCTTCCATGAGCTTGATAGCCTTTTTCTTAGCCATGCTCTTGGTTACCTTATTAACAACACCGGAAGCATTTGCTTTTAAGTAGTCAATCACTGCAACGGTTTCTGCGTCGTAGTCACGCTGATCTTTATTGGCAATCTTTGTTTCATAATGCTCAATCAGACGGTCAATCTGACGAAGCATGTTGCCTCTAACCTGTTCCAGGTCAAGAATAGATGCCGGTACAACTTCCATACCCGGAGTTTTGCCCTTGGCAACCTTAGCATCGTATGCAGCCTTTTGCTTTGCATAACGCGCTTCTTCTTTTGCGTTGTTCACAACTGCCTTGTAATACTTTTCAATTTCTGCTTCCAGAATGGAGGCAAATGCGAAAGCAAGACTGTCTTTCACGATTTCCATCTTGTCAACGCTCTCTGCTACTTCCTTGGCAAATGCCTTCTGTGCAGACAGACATTCCTTTTTATCCAATGGATTCTTTTCAAATACCGGACGGTATTTCTTTAAGAATTCAATTACTTCTTTCTTTTCATTATAAGAAGCTTCTGCAGAGAACTGAATTGCCTTCTTAGCATCTGCAATGAAGTCTAACATAAAGTTATCATCCAGATACTTTCTGAGGAACTTATTCAGCTCATCTACCGGAAGATTTGGCAGCTGTTCCTTGCCAAAGGTATAGAAATAACCAAGGGCAAAGAAGTTAGGAGCAGTTTTATTTACTGCCGCTGTCAGGATTTCGTTTACTCTGGTCAGATTGGAGCTTAAAGAAGTTAAGTCTGCAGTTTCCTGCTTGTTTAACAGCTTAGCTTCGCTCTTAATCTGCTTTGCCAGAATACGGATTTCCTCTGCTTCTTCCTTTACTACGTATTCATGGATTGCATCCACTGCAAGGTCTGCTACCTTTCTTGCACGGAATACACCGTCCTTGGCAGCCTTCTTACTGATTTCAAAAATAAGGGCTTCCAACTCGAAAACCGCATCCTGTGCAGCTTCAAATGCCTTATTATAAGCACCCTCTAATTCCAAATGTTTGTATTCGAACTTATCGAAATTCTTACACTTTGCCTTCAGCTCTGCTGCTCTCTGACCGCCGTTTGCAGCAATCATCTGCTCTTCTAACAGCTTTAAGTAAGTGTTAAAATTCTTACGGCTTTCTCTCTGACGTACCTTACCCTTTAAAATCATGGCTTCGGTCAGCTGACGGCCAATCTTGATGATTGGATTTAAGCTGGACATCGGGTCCTGGAAAATCATAGCGATTTTATCACCACGGATGGCATGGAATTCATCTTCGGAAATACGAAGGAGATTCTTACCGTCATAAATGATTTCACCGTCTTCGATAATGGAGTTACCTGCTAAAATACCAAGAATTGCCTTGGAGGTAACAGACTTACCGGAACCGGATTCACCTACGATTGCCAGAGTTTCACCTTTATTTAAATCAAAATTAATACCTCTTACCGCCTGCACTTTACCATCGGTGGTACGGAAGGAAACGGTCAGGTTATTTACTTGTAATTTCTTTTCCATGATTAGTCCTCCGTTCCTCTGGTAGATGGATTAAATGCGTCTCTGAGTCCGTTACCGAAAAGGTTAAAGGAAATCAGAAGTAAGGATACAAAAATTGACGGGAACAGCATTGTATGCGGAGATGTTGTCATCGCCGCTTGTCCCTGGCTCATTAAGTCACCGATGGTAGTACCTGCAAAGGAAGACAGGTTTACAATACCAAGGTAGGTCATGGATGTTTCGGAATTGATAACACTTGGAATAACCAGTGCACAGCTTGTAATAATGGTACCGATGGAGTTCGGGAAAATATGCTTAAACATGAGTCTGAAGTCAGACGCACCTAAGGTTTTTGCAGCATATACAAATTCCTGACTCTTAAAACGGTAGAACTGCTTTCTTGTAAGTGCAGCCATACTAAGCCATCCGGTTAATACAAAGGCAAACAGGAAGCCCGGTACAACGCCCACCTTTTCTGCAAGATGCAACTGAAATAAGGTTGCTACTACGATAAACGGAATACCACCTAAAATGTCACAAATACGGTCCATGACAAGGTCTAACGTACCGCCATAGTAACCCTGAATCGCTCCATAAAACGCACCGATAGTTAAGTTAATAGCAGATACCAAAATAGCAAACACTAAAGAGAAACGTGCACCGGTACCGATAGCACCAAACAAGTCACGTCCCAAGGTGTCGGTACCCATAACATATTCCGGCACATGACCATTCTTAAAGGTATAGTAGTTGTAGTAGTTAACACGAACCTGTACGGAACCGGACTTAGCAAGGCTGTAAATATAGCTGCCGTCATCCCCCGGAATACGCTGGCTGTAGTACTCAGCGCCTTCCTTTGCTTTATCAGTGGAATACGCCGGAGTTAAATTACCATTCTTATCTACCTTTGCAGTACCTTTGTTATCGGTACATACATACCAGATGTTTGTATTATCCGGAATGGTAGATAAATCCTTGACTCTTGGGTAAACCTTTGCCTTATCTACGATTGGATATAATACCTGACGACCTGTTTCGTTCTGGAACTTCTGAATTTGGTCAAATTCATCATAGGAAAGCACCATAATACGATTACCTACCATGAAATAACTGTTAACTTCTACCTTATAGGTATACTTAATACGTTCCTTACCACGATAAATCTCAGTAGTTTCTTTTGTTCCTAAAATGTCAATTACCGGATTCATTCCAGTTTCCTGACCAATAGCATTTAATGCTGTCAGCTGAAGTTCACTCTGGCTGTCTAATACGTATGCACCATCAAAGATACCCTTTTTCCCCAATGCAAAGGACTCGATATAAGGTGCAAAGTTGGTATACACATTATCCTTGTCGTTGATGCTGTACTTAGAAATAATCGGTGAAAAAATTGCAAATAAAACCAAAAATGCAATGATATATGCAGCCACTACAGAAGATTTATTCTTCTTGAAACGAAGCATAGCATCCGCAAAGAAGCCACGGGACTTGGTTTTTAATTTTTCATCATGAATATACGCATCCTTCTGCGCAAACTCAAATTTCTCCGGGGAGATATGTTCATAATTCTGATTTTCCATATTCTTGTCCTCCCTTTATTTCTTTGAGCCCATACGGATACGTGGGTCGATGAAGCCGTAACTGATATCTACGATAATGGACGCAGCCAAACCGATTACGGTATAGAATGCAGTGTCTAACATAAAGATATTGTAGTCTCTCGCATTGATGGCGTTGAGGTAAAGACCACCCACACCAGGAATGGAGAAGATTTTTTCAATAATCAGGGAACCACTTAAGATTCCGACAAAATTACCAAAAATAGCCGGCACAATAACTACCATACAGTTTTTAAACGCATGGCGCACGGTTGCCTGACGCTTGGTAAGACCCTTAGTGCGGGCAAGCAGCATAAATTCGCTGGTTAAAACTTCCGTTAATTCCGCACGGGTTGTTCTTGTAAATCCGGCAATAACGCCAAAGGATAAGGACAATACCGCAGGAACCATACTGATAAACATTTCCTTAGAAAACCAGTCTGTACCACCCTTCATTAAGAACGGGAACAGAGAAAGCTTGTAAGAAAGGAAATACTGGATTAAAAACGCATAAACGAAGGACGGTACGGAAATAACCACCATCGTTAGGGTAGAAATGGTATGGTCAATCCAGGTGTTCTTCTTTAACGCCGCAAACACACCAAGAGCAATACCAACCGGAATACTCCAGATAATGGAATATAAATTTACAATAATGGAAGCCGGAAGCTTGGTAACGAAAATACTCCAAACATTCTGACCATAATATAAGCTATCACTAATACCCCAATCCCAACGTGTAAAAATATCCTTGAGAAAAATACCGAGCTGGACAATAATCGGCTTATTGTACCCCATTGCTTCTCTACGAGCCATCAGCACTTCCGTGTGAGGGTCACCTGGCTGCAACGGAACGGGCGGAAGCATTCTGATAAGAATAAAACACATACACATAATGATAAATACGGTCATTAACATGAGCGCTATTCTTTTTAAAGCATATTTGAACATAGTCTCTTCCTCCAGTTTTAAGCACCGGTCGGAATTTTTCCAAAAGAAATTTTCCCTTCGTTACGGCACCTAAACAAATTTTTTATAGTCTTTTAGCGCACCAAATCCGTGGCAGCACCGCTGCCACGGATAAGACGAGCCAATCATCAATGATGAAATCTCAATTAGTAGCTAAGAGTACCATCTGGCTGAGAGTTTACATAATCTGCCCAAGCCTTCTCATCATAGTTGTACTTCATGTAAGCGATACCACCACGACCAAGAATTGGGTTGTACTCTTCGATTACATAGAATACCTGCTGGGATAACAGGGACATACCTGCATCCTGAAGCATTGGGATGTAGTTGTAAGTCATAAGAACTGTGGACTCAATCTTAGCAAGAATATTAAGTCTTGTCTCAACATCTGCAATGCCATCACCAAAGTTGTAGGACTTGTCGCCGATTTCGATGGTTGCACCATTGAGGGCGTCAGACCACTGCTTTAATGTCATGGTAACAGTTTCTACCTTTGCTGCATTGTCAATACCAGCGGTATTTACATCCATAGTGATATCTACGGAAGAGGAATTGAACCACTTAGCATCGTACTGCTGGGCTGGGTTTGTGTAAAGTTCTGTTAAACCGAATGGGTTTAATGCGGAACCAGACCAACCTGCAAGACAGGTATCAGCCATACCGGACTTTAACTTAGTGGACCATTCATTTCCTAAAGGAGCAGATTCCTTAAACATAATCTTACCAGCAAATGGTGTGCCTGCTGTTACTTCATTCATCTTCTTGTTTAAGTAGTCAAGAGTCTTTGTGATGAATGCGGAAGAAGCAGAGGATGCATATGTGATTTCTACTGTCTGGTCGGAAATGCCGTCACCGTCTGCATCTGTGATATAACCAGCTGCAATAGCTTCATCAAATGCCTGCTTGTAAAGAGCCTTAGCTGCAGTTTCATCGTAACCTGTGATGGAATCTACCGCATCATCAAGGCTTGCGAACTTGGAAACGTCTACAGAGTAGAAGTCACAAAGTGCCTGCTTCGCCTGATCGGTGTCACGGTACTTAGCACCTGTTTCAGGGTCATAAATGTAGTTGGTACCGATAAGGCCATAGCCACCGGAACGAGCAGGGGAAACTGCTGTACAAAGGGCTTCCTTATCGTAAGTAACTGCTACAGCCTGACGGAAGGATGTAAGTGTCATTGTTTCAAGATCATACTTAGTCTGATCGAAATCAGTTACAAAAGTACCATCTTCCTGAGCCTTCTTACCTTCTCTGATCTGGATTGCATCCATGTAACCGTTGAAGATGAAGAAGAAGATTGTTTCGGATGGAGTTACATAAGTATATTCACTGCTTCTGTACTCGTCAAAGTCTTCTGTCTGTAAGCCGTAGTCCATTAACTGACCCTTTAAGAACATTAACTTTCTGGTAGCTGCTTCAGCAACAACCTGAGTGTCAATTGCTGTTGTCTGATACATTGGATAAGTAAGACCATCTACAGGGTCAACATAGATGTGCTTGCCATCGGTATAACCATACCAGTTTTCATTTCTTTCAAATCTCATAGCCTTGTCAGTCTGATACTGAGTTAACTTATAAGGGCCATAAGACATAGTTGTTTCAACACTGGTGTTATAAGTTGTGGACCATGCACCTGTCTCACCGATCTGGGACTTGCATGCATCATAATATGGCTGGTAAACAATCCAGTTACTGGTTAAGTTATAGTGTAACATGAAGCCTGCTAAAGCCTTACCAAGTACAAGAGTAATCTGGTAATCACCTGTCTTCATGATACCAACGTTTGCAAAGTCATAGTTATCAGCATAGCTTGTCTTTGTGCAAAGGTATGCAGAAGAATAAGACTCATATGGACAGCCAGGGCCAAGGTAAGTATCATATAAATACTTAGCAGAAACATAATCTTCCGGCTGACCTTCTGGAATTGCTTCGTCTCTTACCATAGTATCATCTGTAGCAAGTGCATAGTTTGTACCGTCTGGTGCTGTTACACCCCAGAAAGACATATCTACATAGATATCTTCTACTGCCTTGCCTTCTGCAAGATATTCGGAAATCTTAACGCCGATTGCATCGTAAGATTCTGTACCCTGATAGTAGTAGTTCTTTGCGTTAGCAATAACGAAGTCACTATCCATGTAATCAGATGCACGGTAGTTCTTCATCTGAGGGTCGAATAATTCCTTCATGGAATATACATAAGTGTCTGCATTGATTGGAGTGCCGTCTTCCCACTTAGCTAATGGGTTTAAATCAATTACATATGCGTAACCTTCGGTTGCATCCTTAGGAATGTTGAATTCTGGATGTTCAGCCTTAATCTTTTCTGTAACGTCAACAGGCATAGCTGCTGCCATTTCAGGAACGATTACATAACCTTCGTAAGCTTCTTTGCCTTCTACCGGATTTAACTCATCGTTGAAGATGAAGCTGTAAAGACCTACACGAAGGAAATCAGCAGGATAGCTGTCATCTGTTGTCTGATAAGTATGTGGGTTCCAGTTGGAAGCCAATGTGGATACGGAATCCTTGTACACATAGTCAGCATCGCCGAAATCTTCGATAACGAGTTCCGGTTCCGGAGCTGTTGTAGGCTCTGTTGTTGTACCAGGTGTTTCTGTGTTGCCTGTGTCAGGTGTCTCTGTACCAGGCTTTTCTGTGTTGTCTGTAGCTGCCTGTGTAGGAGCAACGGTAGGGGTTACTTCATCTTCACCCTTCTTGCCGCAACCTGCAGCTGCGCTTACCATCATACTTGCAACGAGTACAAGGGTAATTGCTTTCTTCAGATTCTTTTTGAACATAAATTGTCCTCCTTTTTTGTTAAGCTCCTCTTCCTAATTAGCCCTTACTGCTTGTCCTGTATATACCGCTTTTTTCTTTCTTGGAGTTTGCCACCGAATGTTTTGAAGTAGTGTTTTACCATGGTGACGTGCTACCACAAAAGAGAAAAGCCGTATATACAAGTAAAAGCGCAGAAACTTTCTTCACGCACTCCACGGAAAGCCTCTTCGCTTTATTAAACAGTCAGGATAAAAATCTGATTCACTTTTCTTAACAGTGACATTATAGTATTATTGTATACGTTTTGTCAAGGAAAAATTGTCGAATATTTTCGTTGGAAGCCCTTTCATTAAGCCCTTTTCCGTAATTTTTTTACAAAAAATGGCAATTACGGAAAAAGGCTTGTATACATATACTTATTTCTACCTTTTTTCCAATTTTGCAATTGCATGATACAGAAGGACCGATATCACACACAAAAGAAAGATACTGGATATTACTATATCCAATTTGAACACCTGACTAGCATAAATAATCAAATACCCCAATCCTGCCTTTGCAGCCAAAAATTCTCCGATAATGACTCCCACCAGGGCCAACCCCAGGTTTACCTTCATCAAACTGACTACCGTAGGTATATTTCCCGGCAGAATTACTTTTTTCAGAATATCTTTCTTTCCTCCCCCCAAGGTAATTATCAGCTTCAGCTTATCCTCTTCTGTTTCCGAAAAGCTGTGGTACAGTGTCAGAACCGTACCGAATACTGCCACGGATACGGCTGCCACAATAATGGTCTTCATATTGGCACCCAGCCAGACAATGAATACCGGTGCCAACGCGGATTTCGGAAGGCTGTTTAACATTACCAGATACGGTTCCAAAATTCCGGACAGTCTAGTATTCCACCAAAGAAGCACCGCTATTCCGATTCCTAACAATAAAATCAAAAAAAAGCTTAAAAACGTTTCTGCCAGGGTAATTCCGGTATGATACCAAAGGCTTCCGTCTTTTGCCATGGAAACCACCGTATCCAATACCCGGGATGGAGAACTGAACACAAATGCATTAATAAACCCGGTCCGCGCTCCCACTTCCCAAAAGCCAAGAAACAGAATCATAATAATCCATTGCCAGCTACGGATAAACCGTCTTTCTCTTTTACAATTTTGCAAATATTCTTTCTGTGCCAGGGATATTTCCGGAATTCCCCTGTTTCTGTCAAGGTTACCGTCAATCAACTGCTTAGATTTCATCATCATGATTCATCAGCTCCTTCCATATTTTCTGATAATACACAGCAAATTCCCGGGCGCTTCTGCCCTCGGAAGGTTTTGACGGCTTTTTCCCGTCTTCCATGGTAAGCGAAACCTCTATTTCTTTTTTGATACGTCCCGGACGCCTGGTCAGCACAATGATGCGCTCCGACAAGCTGATTGCCTCTGCAATATCATGGGTAATTAAAATCGCCGTTTTTCCTTCTTTTTTCAGGATTTCATAAATATCATCCGCCACGCTTAAGCGGGTCTGATAGTCCAATGCAGAAAAAGGTTCATCCAGCAATAAAAGTTCCGGCTCCATTACCAGAGTGCGGATTAATGCCGCACGCTGCTTCATACCACCGGACAATTCCGCGGGCTTTACCTTGCGGAACTCATATAAACCGTATTGCTTCAGCAAATGCTCCGCCAACAGCAGTTTTTCCTTCGTCTGTATTTTATTTATCTCCAATCCCAATAAGATATTTTCCTCTGTGGTACGCCAAGGCAGCAAGTGGTCTTTCTGCAGCATGTATCCGATTTTATCCCTGTGGTCTTTTATCGGCATACCTTCCATGGTAATACTGCCCTCCCTCAGAGGCAAAAGACCCGCAATTATGTTAAGCAGTGTGGATTTTCCGCAGCCGCTGGGACCGACAATTGACAGAAACTCTCCTTTTCTGACATTGAAATCAATACCAGAGAGTGCCTTTGTTTCCCCTGCTTTTGTATGATAAGAATAATTTAAATCTGATATTTCCAAAAAGCTCATACCTTTTCTCTTTTCCCCTCTGATACATTAAGTATATGACGGAATATCCGAAAGGTGCGGCGCATATTAATATAAAAAAAGATATTGACTTTTTTCAAATTTAGTTGCATAATATCATAGTCGGTTAACTCCGATTACATATCGAGGCGTGGCTCAGTTTGGTAGAGCGCTGCGTTCGGGACGCAGAGGCCGCGTGTTCGAATCACGTCGCCTCGATTATTTTTGTTTATTACAAGTGAAAAACTCGTTTATACGAGTTTTTTCTCGTATATAAGCAAATTTGCTGGAATAGCTCAGTCGGTAGAGCACTTCACTCGTAATGAAGGGGTCGAGGGTTCAAGTCCCTTTTCCAGCTTACGCAAATAAGCAAAGGTCAGAAAAAGAAAAATGTCCTATGGAACTTTATGTTCCGATAGGACATTTTTCTTTTTCTGACCGCGCAATGCGACTGAGGAAACACGCAGTGTTTTCGAAGTTGCTTATTTGCGGTTTTCTATTGTCCGCGCAATGCGACTGAGGAAACACGCAATGTTTTCGAAGTTGCTTATTTGCACTAATAACTCACTATAATCCCGCCATCGTTGGCATAAAGCGTAGATACCCCCGCCGCATTCACAATAATGCAATTCCTAAACGGCAGCCTCTTCAAAATCTCCTTTTTCACCCATTCTGCCCGCTCCGGGTTATTACAATGGGTAATTCCGAGAATCTTATGCGCCACGTCCTTCGCATCCTTCTCTATATGCTCAATCATCCGCATCAATGCCTTATTATGTCCGCGCACCTGATCAATCTTTACAATTTCACCATCGTCTGCCGCCATCACCGGACGAATATTCAGAACGTTGCAGATGGTAAACGTAACACGGCTGAGTCTTCCGTTCTTACGAAGGTTTTCCAGTGATTCCAAAACAAACTTGGTTTCCATCGTATCGCGGAACTCCGTAATTTTTTCTTTCACCGCTTCGAAATCCAGCCCCTTTTCTTTTAGCTCCCTCAGCTTCACGGCAATCAGCATCTGACCGCAAGATGCAGAACGGGAATCCACAATTTCAATTTTTGCCTCCGGATGCTCCTCCAGATACATTTCTTTTGCTACCACGGCACTGTTGTAAGAACCACTGAGTCTGGAAGAAAGGGTTACCACATAACATTCTTCCTGACCCTCAAATTCCTGCATGTAACGTTCCGGAGACGGACAGGCGGATTTTGGACACTCCGGACTTGCCTTCATTTTTGTAATAAACTCCTTTTGATTGAAGGTTTCGTCATCAACAAACTCCTCATCCTCTATTGTAAGTGTCAAAGGCACCAGGCTCACCATGCCGGTTTTCTTCATTTCCTCTGTAATATCGGTACAACTATCCCCTATAATTTTGTACGCCATAATAACCTCCGTTTAAAATGGTTTTTTTCTGCTTTTGATGTAGTTTTTAAAACCACATATTCAAGTACATAATAACACAATCATTTTCATTTGAAAAGGGGTTCATAGAAATTTTATTCATTTTTTCTCGTCTCAAAATCAAAAAATCCGACGCAGTTCTTTTCCCATGTTGGGAACTGCGTCGGATTTTTTGATTTTATAATTTAACGTGTTAACAACAACATAATCTCATTGGAACGTTCCACGAACTTAGTCATTGCTTCCGGCTCTAACGGCTTGTGGGCAAGCATAGCCAGATCATATAACTGCTCGCAAAGCATAGCTGCATGCTCGCTCTCCTTATTCTCGCCAAGGAACTTCACCAATGGATGGTTTGCATTTAATACCAGCTTTTCGCCACCGGCAAACATATCGTCATTCATGCCGGACATACGGTACATTTTCATCATATCCTGCATTCTGCGACTTTCCTCGGAAAGGGTAATCATGGCAGAAATCTTTTCGCTCTTAATCTTCTCTACCTTAACCTCCAGCTTTTCCTTATTCAGCACCTTTTTAAACAGTTCGGAAAGCTCAGTATTTAATGTTTCCAGCTCTTCGCCGCCTTCGGTAAAGCTGTCCGTCAGGTCAGCATCGATACGCTGGAACTTCACATCCTTATTCTCATACTCTAACTGGGAAATAAACGGCTGGTCGATATTATGAGTCATCATCAGAGCATCGATACCGTTTTCCTTAAACATATTGATGTACTGACTCTGCTGCTTTTCGTCGGTTACATAATAAACCGTATCCTTCTTTGCCGCAGCTTCTGTATATTCCGGCAGAGTCAGATACTTGCCTTCCAGATTCTTGAAAATTATGAAATCCTTCATCTTTTCACGGAACTTTTCATCCTTCAGGCAGCCAAACTTGATAAACGGACAAATATCATCCCAGAACTTTTCGTATTCTTCCCTGTCTACTTTGTACATACCGGACAGCTTATCCGCCACCTTCTTGGTAATGTAATCGGAAATCTTCTTTACAAATCCATCATTCTGCAGGGCACTTCTGGAAACATTGAGCGGAAGATCCGGACAGTCAATAACGCCCTTTAAGAGCATTAAGAATTCCGGAATAACCTCTTTAATATTATCCGCAATAAACACCTGGTTGCTGTAAAGCTTGATCGTACCTTCCAGGCTGTCATATTCGGTATTTAACTTAGGGAAATATAAAATACCCTTTAAGTTAAACGGATAGTCCATGTTTAAATGAATCCAGAACAACGGCTCCTTAAAGTCCATGAATACATCCCGGTAGAACTTCTTATACTCTTCCTCGGTACACTCATTCGGATGCTTATTCCACAACGGATTTGGTGTGTTGATTGGTTCCGGCTTCTTTTCTTCCTTTTCTTCGGAAGCTTCTACTGCTTCACCGTCTACTACTTCGGCATCAATCACCTTATCTTCTGCTTCTTCTGTTTCTTCCGCTCCTGCATTCATAAAGAAAATCGGAATCGGCATAAAGGAACAGTACTTTTCGATAACTTCCTTTGCGCGGTACTCATTGGAAAATTCATAACTGTCCTCGTTTAAATAAAGCTTAATGGTAGTTCCGCGTACCTCTCTGTCGCCTTCACCCATTTCATATTCCATGCCGCCCTCGGATTCCCAGTGAACCGGTGCAGCATCCTTTTTGTAGGAAAGGGTGTCAATGGTAACCTTATCTGCTACCATGAATGCAGAATAAAAGCCTAAACCAAAGTGACCGATAATCTGATCTTCATTTGCCTTGTCTTTATATTTCTCTAAGAAATCCTTAGCGCCGGAAAACGCAATCTGGTTGATGTATTCATTTACTTCATCGGAAGTCATACCGATACCGTTATCGATAAAGGTAAGGCTCTTTTCCTCAGAGTTAACAATTACCTGAATCTTATATTCATTATCTTCAGGAATTTCTGCTTCGCCAATCATCTCTAACTTTTTTAACTTAGTGATGGCATCACAGCCGTTGGAGATTAACTCACGGAAAAATATGTCATGGTCGGAATATAACCACTTTTTAATAATTGGGAATATGTTTTCGGAATTGATGGAAAGATTTCCTTTTGTTGTACTCATATTGTGTTACTCCTTTCAACTTTATAAAGCAAACTGCGCTTTCTTCTTTCGATGTAATATACTATACCCCCGAAAAATTGAAAAGTCAAGAAAAATATTAGCACTCACGTCAGATGAGTGCTAATTTAATAAATTCTTTATTTTTAATCGCTTTATTCTTCCTCCACGGTTAATTCCATGGCCTTCATCAGCTGCCGTACCTCTACATCCCAGGCCTCTTCCAGGGATTTATCCAGAGTAAAGACATTTCTGGCCGTTCCGGTAACCATATGTCCGGTTCCATGCTCAAACCGTATTTGTAAAAACAGGGACGGAGAATCCTCCCCCACGTTCACCTGCCGTCTGGCAAGCAGCTGTGTGGTATCATTTTTTGTCAACAATAGCGTAAAAGAAAATGCCAACGGAGTTCGTTTTCCCTTAATCAGTTCAAATACGGTTGGACGAAGTTCCCCCCAGTATACATATTTTTCCTCTAACTTGGCCTGTTCCTCGGTATCGAAATATTCTGTAAACAGCTGTCCCTGAAAACGGTATTCTATGCTAGTACGCAGGAATCCTTCTTTCAACAGAAAGCCATCGAAATTTTCGCCTTTCAACAGTTTCCCCATAAACCGGTTCATTTCCAGTATTTTTAACGAAATCATTTTCTTCCTCCCCGAAATTGCCGGTTACGACAGCACCTTTGCCAAAATTCCAAGCACACAATATGCCACCGGGAATGCAAAATAGAACACTGCTCTGGCAACCTTGCCGGTTTTTCCCTGTTCTCCGTTATAAAGCCAGGTCAAAAGAATACTGATGGCCGGAACAAATTCCAAACCGGTAGTTCCCCTGACAAATAACAGATATAATGCTGCCACGGAAACCAGAGAAAACATTTTGTTTCCGTAAAACAGATAGAGTGTTATTACCATCAGCACACCAATGCTGCTCTGCTCTGTTCTCAAAAGAATAGAAAGAAATGCACCCAGCAGATATACGCCTAAGGTAGAAATCGTATTTCCCATACTTCCCACCGTAAGCTTTTTTCCGATGGCATCCACTGCCATCAGTACTCCGAGGGCAATGCATAAGGTAAAGAAATAATTCTGGTTCAATCCCCAGTTTTTCCACTCGGAAATTCCAAAGGTTGCCATATCCATAGGTACTTCCACAATCAGCGCCGTCACGAACAAACGCAATAAAAGTTTTTTCCGGTCCGAAGTCTTTTTTGCTGCTTCCACTAAAAGAAATGCTGCCAGCGGAAATGCTGCCAAATAAATCAGATAACCCATGTTATAGGTCAGGGTAAGTCCTGCGGACAACTGCTCACCAGCAAGGATGGTCTCCTCATTTAAGGTGTATATCAGCTGTTGCAGATAGATTCCCACAATCATCAAACCGATACAAATACATTTTAAGTGAAAAGAATTTAGTTCTTTTTTCATAGGTACCTCTTCTCAAAAACTACGCTTTCTTTGCAGGTTTCTTTGCTACACTCGGATTTGGAACGGATTTTAACAGCACCACACTTCGCGGCTCCAGTTCCATACTCTTTCCGTTAAATACTCCGTCTTTTTTCAACTGCTTTCCGGCAGCCGTATCAAAGACAATTTCCCAACGGACATTTTCCATTTCCGGAAGCTCAAACTCATGCTTTTCCCAGTGCATATTAAACATCATGTAGAAATTATCTTCAAAGGTGCGGTCTGCACGTCTGACATAGCTGCCGCAGTAAAGATATGCCGCCAAACGGTTATAGGCACTGTAATCCACCTGCCACGGAGCGGTTCCGTGAACAGAAATCTCCGGCCATCCACATCCGATAAAATCAGTTTCCCGTAACATCCGTTCCATGGTGAACAACGGATGTTCCTTGCGTATAACCAGCAAAAACTTTACAAATTCCAGTAACTCTTTATTTTTTCTTACCAGACTCCAGTCCAGCCAGGAAATCTCATTGTCCTGACAATACGCATTATTGTTACCCTGCTTGGTTCTGCCGAACTCATCCCCGGCAAGCAGCATCGGAGTCCCCTGGGAAAGTAATGTCACTGCCAACGCATTTTTCATCATACGGTTACGGAGAATCTGTACCTTTTTACTCTTTGTCGGACCTTCTTCTCCGCAGTTCCAGCTGAAATTATACTCGGAGCCGTCTTTACCGTTTTCTCCGTTGGCTTCGTTATGACGCACATCATACGAATACAAATCCGCCAGGGAAAAGCCATTGTGGTCTGCAATAAAATGCACTCTTGCTGCCTCTTCGCGACGGTTCTTCATATAATGGGTTACTGCCGGCACCATACCTTCGTCCCCCTTTAAGAAACGGCGCATTTCCATGCAGAAGCTTTCCCGATACTCTAACAGTCGGTTCGGATACTGATTCTTTAACCATTCCGGAACATCAGAAATAAAAAATGCCGCATTCTTTAAATACGCATCTCCTACCACCAGGCTAACCGGAAGTTGCTGTTCACTGATATGAAAACCGTCAATACCATACTCCCTTACCCAGTGCCGTAAGCACTCCAGCATGAAGCTTTGGCTGACCGAACCGTCGAACATCATTTCCAGATATACATCAATGCCGGCAGCATGCAGTTTTTCCACCATCTGCTTAAATTCCGCACATGCCTTTTCCTTATTTGCGGCGTAAGCAGTCTTTGGGGCAAAATAGTAGGATGCTGCACCGTAGCCCCAGTAATTTACCTTAGTTGCAGCCTTTTTTTCTTCCTCTGCTTCCCGGAATACTTTTTTTGCTTTTTTACTGTTTTTAGCCACGGTCTGACCAAGATATGTTCTTGCCGGTTCCCCAATCACCGGACCTTTTCCGTTTTTATGGGACGCTTCCAGCTCATCAAACTCCGTTACCGGAAGAAGCAGAACCGCATTCACTCCCAATCCCTTCAAATACGGAATCTTCTCTGTAAGACCGGCATAAGTTCCTTTTTTTCTCACACCGGAGCCGTTTCCTATGGTAAATCCCCGCACATGAAGCTTGTATAGCACCAAATCAGAAAGCGCATGCCGTTTATATGGCACCGCCTCTTCTGCGGAAACATATACTTCCGCTCGGACCGGACGTTTTGGTTCTTCTCCAAACACTTCTCTGCCATTTATCTTTACTGCATACGGATCACAAATATAGTTCTCTCCTGCCTGATACAGATACTCGTATTCGGTATACCCGACCTTTTTCGGAATCTGTACTGCCACCGTAAAAATACCTAAGGCAGAGGCTTCCATAGGGATAACCTCTGCCGGATCTGTTTCACCTTTTTTATATAACACAAGATTACAGGAGGAACTTCCGGGCATGGCTACAGCAAAATTAAACATATTGTTTTGAAGGGACACACCCAGTGGCACATCCTTTCCCTGCTTTGTCAAAAATCCCTTGTTTTCCTTTTCCATTCAAACCTCGATTCCAAGAGCAATTGCTCTCATAATTTTTTACTCTTCTTCTGCTTCTAAATCGTCTCCCACATTGTCAATTGCAGTAAGAACAGTTCTCTTACGAGCCATTTCATCGCTTTCGAGATATTCGTCGTAGGTAGTTGTCTTATCGATAAGACTGCCGCCCGGTACAATTTCCATGATACGGTTTGCGGTAGTCTGGATAAACTGATGGTCCAAAGCGGTAAACAAAATTACGCCCGGGAACTTAATTAAGCCGTTATTTAAGGCTGTAATAGATTCCATGTCCAGATGGTTGGTCGGTTCGTCCATCACAAGTACGTTGGAACCCATAATCATCATCTTGGAAAGCATTACTCTTACCTTTTCACCACCGGATAAAACATTAACCTTCTTGACACCTTCTTCACCGGCAAAGAGCATTCTTCCAAGGAAGCCACGGACATAAGTAACATCCTTTTCCGGGGAGAACGGCATTAAGAAATCTACGATAGTTTCATCCACGGAGAACATCTGGGTGTTATCCTTAGGGAAGTACGCCTGTGATGTGGTAATACCCCACTTATAGGTACCGGAATCCGGTTCCATTTCACCCATTAAAATCTTGAATAATGTAGTTGCAGCCAGTGTATTGCCGCCTACAAACGCAATCTTATCCTCACGGTTTACAATAAAGGAAATATTGTCCAGTACCTTTACGCCGTTAATTGTCTTGGAAAGATTAGTAACGGTAAGTACTTCGTTACCGATTTCTCTTGCAGGTCTAAAGTCGATGTAAGGATATTTTCTGGAAGATGGACGGATATCATCCAATTCAATTTTTTCCAGTGCTCTCTTACGGGAAGTTGCCTGCTTGGATTTAGAAGCATTTGCAGAGAATCTCTGGATAAATTCCTGCAACTCCTTAATCTTTTCTTCCTTCTTCTTGTTGGCTTCCTTCATCTGCTTTACCATTAACTGGCTGGATTCGTACCAGAAGTCATAGTTACCGGCATACAGCTGAATCTTTGCGTAGTCGATATCTGCAATATGAGTGCAGACCTTATTTAAGAAATAACGATCGTGGGAAACCACGATAACGGTATTTTCAAAATTGATTAAGAACTCTTCCAACCAACGGATTGCTTCTAAGTCTAAGTGGTTGGTAGGCTCGTCCAGAAGCAGAATGTCAGGATTACCGAACAGTGCCTGGGCAAGTAATACCTTCACCTTCTGGGAACCGTTTAAATCTGCCATCTGATAATAGTGGAACTCCGGCTCAATACCGAGACCGTTAAGCAAGGTTGCCGCATCGGATTCTGCTTCCCATCCGTTTAAATCTGCGAATTCTGCTTCCAGTTCACTGGCTCTGTTACCGTCTTCTTCGGTGAAATCTTCCTTTGCGTAGATTTCGTCCTTTTCCTTCATGATGTCGTAAAGTCTCTGGTTACCCATAATTACGGTATCCAGTACATTGTACGCATCATATTTAAAGTGGTCCTGCTGTAAGAAAGAAAGTCTCTGGCCCGGTGTGATGACAACCTCACCCTTACTTGGCTCCAGCTGACCGTTTAAAATCTTTAAAAAGGTAGACTTTCCGGCACCGTTAGCACCGATTAAGCCATAACAGTTTCCTTCGGTAAACTTAATATTAACATCTTCAAACAATGCGCGCTTACCAAGACGCAGCGTTACGTTACATGCCTGTATCATTATTTCCCTCCAAGTATATAATAATTCAATTTCTTTAACCCAACTAAATACTTTACCTTATATTTTCCAATTTGTAAAGCCCCTACCATGGAGAACGTATCTGATACTGACCGCTTATTACAAATTCATTCAAAGGTTTTGGATGAACACTTACCTTTCCTTCTCTTACTGCTGCTTCACTCACCAGTACGGTAGCCTCATCCACCCAGTCCAAAAAGAAAATCACATGCTCTCCCGGATAAACAAAAATATCCATCTGTTCCAGTTCTCTTACATTTGTTACGCCGGAACCGATATCAGACAAAGCGCCGGTATTATACTTCTTTGTAAATCCAAAAGCTGCACCCACATAACCGGAACAATCCACACCGGCTGTCATATATTTTAAATTACCTACCGGATTAATATTTCCGGCCACATATTTTTTATCCAGCATCTTCTGAAAAGTATTTCCTTTGAATCCGGTATCCAGGGCATAAAAACCTCCCCAGCAATACGGAATACCGGTCACTGTTTCTTTCCAGGAAGACTCATTTGCATGCTTTTCCTTTAAAAACGCAATTTCTCTTGGCAGCACAACGCCTTTTTCCGCCTTAGAAGTATTCGTGTGCGTCTTCTTTAACGTCCACTGGTAATCTGCCATTGCCAAAGCCCGTTCTTTCGCTTCCTCTCTGGAAAAAGCAATCTCTTCCGTGCAGGAAGTTCCGTTCCGTTTTCTGGTTCTGGTCTTATCTGCATACGTATGCTCCAACTGTTCTGCTTCTTCTTCCAACTGTAAAAACGAAGATTCTGTAGAACCGGCGAAAGAAATTTTCCGGATTTCTACCGTCGTGTCTGACGGAACCATCAGATATATATTTCCGTTTTGATGTACTTGGATATACCGGTCCGGCAAATACATATACTCTGTTACCGGTAAAATATAGCTTCCCTTCAGTTCCCCGTCTGCAGACACTGCCCGAAGTGTTAACTCTCCTGAAATTACAATGCAGTCTTCTACTAATGACGTGTGTACAGAATATACCGTACCGTCTTCATCGGTTTCCAAGTATTCCGCATAATCATAATCTCCCACAGTTACTGCCGGAAGTATCTTTTCTTCCTGCAGGCTGACAGCTGCAGTTTCCGGATTTACCAAATACCGGCAATGTTCATAGGTTTCCAACCATACTGCATTGTTCACGCAGGACAACTGCTTTACATAATCCTGCTCAAACTGTATTTTATTTTGTGCCAAAAGCTCCCCCTGCTTTGTGTATATCCTGATTTCGGACAGTAAATCATCAAATATCACTATGTTTTCATCACAGGTCACAATATCAGCCGGAAGAACCGTGCCGGAAAGCAGAATTTCCCTGGAACCGTCCTTGGAAAACTCCAATACCCGTTTGCCATAGGTATCCAAAAGATATGCCGTTTCATCCTCTTCTACCCAAAAACTGTCGGTATAGCCCAGTGTCATTTCTCCTTCTATTAAAGACAATCCACTGCCGTTTTCCCTTCTGACTTCCACAGAACAAACGACACACTCCCTGAGATTATCAATTTCTTTGGTCAGACCGATATTTTTCCCGCCAAACAAAGAAACCGACATGAACGAGGTTATCAGCAAAATACATTGCAAGCTTTTAATCATACGCACCTCAAAAATATTAAACCTCAAATACAAGATCCCCGTAGGTTGGCACCGGCCAGTACTTCTTATCTACAATCGTTTCCAGTTTATCTACAGGAATACGCAGTGCTTCCATAGCAGGAACTACATTTTCACGGTAGGCTTCTGCCTTTTCTTTCGCATTAGTAAGAGCAACTGCCGCAAGACGGACTTCTCTTACCTTTTCCTTTGCTGCTTCTGTTTCTGCAAGCAGTTCGGAAACCTGGCTAAGAAGCTTTTCCTGCACTGTAAAGTTTGCACCCGGAACTGCCGCACGCACAGAGTTAATAGAGTTTGCCAACTCTGTTGCATAACTGATGACTGCAGGAATATACATTCTTCTTACCATATCTACCATGGTTTTTGCTTCGATATTGATGGTTTTAGCATAATTTTCATAGTTCATTTCTGCACGGGCTTCCAGCTCTGTACGGCTGAAAACCTTATGCTTTGTGAATACTTCCACCGTTTTATCATATAACAGAGCTTTAGTTGCCCCTACAATCGATGCCTCATTCGGAAGACCTCTACGCTCTGCTTCTTTGGTCCATTCCTCGGAATAACCGTCCCCATTAAAGATAATTCTTTCATGGGCAGTTAATTCCCTCTGCAAAAGTTTCTTCAATGCAGTTTCGAATTCTTCTGCGGATACCTGTTCCAGCTCATCAGAAAACTGACTTAACGTATCAGCAACAATGGTATTTAATACTGTGTTCGGACCTGCTACCGACATGGAAGAGCCCAGCATTCTGAACTCAAATTTATTACCGGTAAATGCAAACGGAGATGTACGGTTTCTGTCCGTAGCATCCTTACGGATTTCCGGCAGGGTATGCACACCAATGTTCATGTAAACCTTCTGTTTGCAATCCTTTGCCTCTCCGGTTTTAATAATCTGACGGACAATATCTTCTAGCTGCTCTCCCAGGAAAATAGAGATAATGGCAGGCGGAGCTTCATGACCGCCGAGACGGTGGTCATTTCCCGGATTGGATGCCGCATAGCGCAGCAAGGTTGCATGCTCATCTACCGCTTTAATCACCGCTGTGATAAATAACAAAAACTCTAAGTTTTCATTCGGGTTCTTGCCCGGACTTAACAGATTCTTTCCTGTATTGGTTACGATAGACCAGTTATTATGCTTACCGGAGCCATGAAGATGTTTAAATGGTTTTTCATGTAACAGACATTCTAAACCGTGACGTTTTGCCACTTTTTTCATGACCTCCATCACCAGCTGGTTATGGTCTACGGAAATGTTGGCAGTGGAATAAATCGGCGCCAGCTCATGCTGTGCCGGAGCCGCTTCATTATGCTGGGTCTTTGCGAGCACGCCAAGCTTCCAAAGTTCATAATTCAATTCTTTCATATAAGCTGCCACACGCTCTTTCAGCGCACCGAAGTAGTGGTCGTCCATTTCGGAGCCCTTTGGAGGCTTTGCACCAAATAACGTACGGCCGGTAAAAATCAAATCTTCTCTCTGTAAGAACTTGTCCCGGTCAATCAAGAAGTATTCCTGCTCCGGTCCTACAGAACAGGAAACATTGGTCACATCGCTATGGCCAAATAATTTCAAAATACGGACAGCCTCTCTGTCAATAGCTTCCATGGAACGGAGCAACGGCGTTTTTTTATCCAATGCTTCACCGGTATAAGAACAGAATGCTGTCGGGATACAAAGGGTTACACCTGCAGCATCTTCCTTTACAAAAGCCGGAGAGGTACAATCCCAGGTAGTATATCCTCTCGCCTCGCAAGTGGCACGTAAACCTCCGGACGGGAATGAAGATGCATCCGGTTCGCCTTTAATCAGTTCCTTACCGGAAAACTCTAACATAACCTTGCCTTCTTCGGCCGGCGTTATAAACGCATCATGCTTTTCCGCAGTAATACCTGTCATTGGCTGGAACCAGTGGGTATAGTGGGTAGCTCCCTTTTCCAGTGCCCATTCTTTCATGGCACCGGCAACCACATCCGCAATTTGGGAATCCAAGTCCTCTCCGTTTTCCATGGTCTTCTTTAATGCCCGAAATGTTGCTTCAGGAAGACGCTCCTTCATTACTGCTTCGTTAAACACGTCAATACCGAAAAAATCCGTTACTTTCTCTGCCATATGTAAGCCTGCCTTTCTTAGCTTTGCTGCTTCATCTTATACAGTAAAAGGTGCCCTAAACTTCCATTTAGAACACCCCTACTAAAATTGATATTATATTATCATATTTTTTTGAAAAAGAAAAGGATTTTCTGTCTATTTATTTATCACAGTTTCTTATCTTTTTCATTATTTCTTACTGATTCTGCATATGAACGTCTAACTGATTAAACGGAATTTCGATGTTATTAGCATCAAATGCATCCTTTACTTTCTCCATTAAATCCCATTTTACGGTCCAGTAATCGGAATTCTTACACCATACGCGGAAACCGAAATCAATGGAGCTTGCACCAAATTCGTTAATGAAAACGGTAACCGGATGTGCTTCATCATGAAGTGCCAACTCATGTCTGTCACCAATCTGCTGAAGAAGATTCTTCACCAGCTTCAGGTCACTTTCATAAGCAACACCAAAAACTAAATCAACACGACGGAACTCTTCACGGGATACATTGGTAATGTTGCTGTTAGCCAGGGAACCGTTTGGAATAATAACTACTTTGTTATCAACGGTAAGTAACTTTGTACAAAGAATTTCAATGCTGGTAACTGTACCCTCTGCGCCACAAGCAATAATGTATTCACCAACCTTAAACGGCTTTAATACTAAGATAAGTACACCACCTGCCAGATTGGATAAGCTGCCCTGCAGAGCAAGACCTACAGTAACACCGGCAGATGCAAATAATGCCGCAATACCTGTGGTTGCAATACCAAGATAGCTGATAATTGCAAATACCAGAACTACGAACAAAACAATTTTAAGTGCGGACTTTAAGAAAGTCTGCACACCCGCATCCAGATTTGCCTTTTCCATAGCCTTTCCGGTTAAGTTAAGCACAAACTTAATCAGCTTGTTGCCAATCCAGTAAATAACAAGTGCAATTAATATCTTAATTAATGCCGGTAATAATGTTGCTGTGATAAATGTAAGAACTACTTCCATTGTTCTTATGCCTCCTTAGTTTTCTTTGTTGATTTTGTTGTTTTCTTTGTTGTCTTTTTTTCTTCCGGTAATTCCGGTTTAATCCGGAATACAGCTGTGCCAAGCGGAGCCAGAGCCATTTCAATAGAGCATTCCCTGCCGTCGCAAGGTTCGTCGGTAGCCACAATTTGTCTGGAATTTACCATACCGGTGCCACCATACTTAACGGAATCACTGTTGAAAATTTCTTTATACTTCCCCGGAACAGGAACAGCCTGTCGGAAGTTTTCATAAGCAACCGGAGTAAAGTTACATACAAACAGCAGCATGTCATTGTTATCCTTTGCACGTCTTACAAAAGAAACAATACTTCTGTCTGCGTCCATGCAGCTCATCCATTCAAAACCGTTTGGATTAAAGTCCTGCTCGTAAAGAGAAGGCTCTGTCCTATACAGCTTATTCATATCTTTACTGAATTTGTGGAATTCCTGATGCTTTTCATACTCGGAAAGCAGGTGCCAGTCAAGTCCCCTTGCCTCGCTCCATTCAGAGAACTGTGCAAATTCCTGACCCATGAATAAGAATTTCTTACCCGGATGTCCGGTCATAAACATCATGGCAGTACGCAGGTTTGCAAACTTCTGCTCATACTCGCCCGGCATTTTATTTACAAGAGAGCCCTTGCCGTGAACTACTTCATCATGAGAGAACACTAACAGGAACTTTTCACTGTATGCATACATCATACTGAACGTAATACAACCATGGCAATGCTTACGGAACAGAGGATCTGTCTTCATATAGGTGAGGAAGTCATTCATCCATCCCATATTCCACTTCATGTTGAATCCGAGTCCGCCATCCTCTACCGGTCCGGAAACCATAGGCCAAGCCGTAGATTCTTCCGCAATCATTAACACATTTTTATTGCGTTTTGCCATCATGGAATTCAAATGCTTTAATAATTCGATTGCTTCCAGATTTTCCTTGCCGCCATATTTGTTTGCCACCCATTCGCCGTCATTCTTGCCATAGTCCAGATACAGCATGGAAGCAACCGCATCCATACGGATACCGTCCGCATGATACTGCTCTACCCAGTACAAAGCATTAGCGATAAGGAAGTTGGAAACCTGTGGCCGTCCATAGTTAAAAATAAGAGTACCCCAGTGCGGATGTTCTCCTTGACGCTTGTCCTGATGCTCATACAGGCAGGTGCCGTCAAAGCACGCAAGACCAAAGGCGTCCTTCGGAAAATGTGCCGGTACCCAGTCTAAAATAACACCGATACCTTTCTGGTGCATATAGTCCATAAAGTACATAAAGTCCTTCGGGGTTCCGTAACGGGAAGTTGGTGCGTAGTATCCGGTTACCTGATAACCCCAGGAACCGTCAAACGGATGCTCCATTACCGGTAAAAGCTCGATGTGGGTATAGCCCATTTCCTGCACATACTTTGCCAGTTCCGGTGCGATTTCACGATAATTATAGAATGGTCTGCCCTCTTCTTCCTCCGGCTTTTTCCAGGAACCGAGATGTACTTCGTAAATATTTACCGGACCATCCAACGGGTTATTTTTCTTTCTGGCAGCCATATACTCTTTATCCTGCCATTCATAACCGGATAAATCTGCCACTACAGAAGCATTATCCGGACGCAACTGGGAACTGAAGCCGTAAGGGTCTGCCTTTAATACGTTAGCACCGCCCTTAACACGGATTTCGTATTTATAAATATCGCCTTCCTTAATTCCAGGAATGAATAAAGCAAAAATACCGGAATCTTTTTGCATTTCCATGAGGTGACGTCTGCCGTCCCACATATTAAAGTCACCTACAACACTGACTTTTTGTGCATTTGGCGCCCATACCGCAAATTCCACACCTTCTACGCTGCCGATTTTTTTCTTATGTGCACCGAGAATCTTATAAATGTTGTAGTTAATACCCTGTGCAAATAATTCCAGCTCATCGTCCGGAAGTACCGGCAGATAAGCATAGGCATCCTCCTGCTCCCAAACAGTACCATCTTCATTGGTAATTACATAGGTGTATTTGAAAATCTTATCCTTGTCAACTAAAACGCCAAAGAGTCCTGCTTCGTCCAGACAAACCATTTCATAGCTTTCTTTGGAACGTTTTACTTTTACAGAAACGCTTTTTGCCCCCGGATACATGCAGCAAATCTGTACTCCGCCTTCCGTCATACGCGGTCCGAGAATCTGGAACGGATACTTTGTATCTGCGTATACCACCGCTTCCACTTTTTCCCAATCCATTTGTGCGTTTAATCGGTTTTCCATACAACTACCTCCTCTTTCTCTTATGGATTTATTCTAAATACC
This sequence comes from Lachnospiraceae bacterium, assembly GCA_017622795.1. Classification (GTDB taxonomy): domain Bacteria; phylum Bacillota; class Clostridia; order Lachnospirales; family Lachnospiraceae; genus SIG299. The sequence continues at coordinate 16,372 of JAGAQI010000086.1, read as the reverse complement.
ATTCATCTTTTTCCTGTCCGATTTCTTCACCGGCAGCATCAAACTCCGGTTCTTCTTTTTCCGGCATATACTTCTTAAATACTTTTTCAATCATGAAAGATGCTACTAAGGTTGCTGCTGCAGGTAAAAAGAACATACCCGGAAGCAAAATATAACATCCCAGTAATACGCCGACCAAAAGAACAAGCAGTACTACCGTAGTGAGTAAATGCCTTGCTGCCATAACAAAAGCAGTTTTTAATATTCCGGTGGTCTTCATTTCAAATCTGGAAAGAATCGGACACACATAAGAATACATTGCACAAAACAACAGGGTAATTACAATAAATACGCCCAAATACACACTTCCGGAAGATTGCTGGGCTTCCAAAAGCCCCCATGTGTACTGGAAATCAATATAAAGTACTACCGCAAAAACTATAGCAATTGCCGAAAAAACAGCTCCCTGTTTCAAATTTCTCATAAAGGAACGGAAAAATTCTTTTATGGCATAGCTTCTTTCCCTGCGGACAGATTTCACAACAGAATAATACAATGCCGTGTTTGCCGGTACAACGGGAAGTAATGTTAAAACAGTCAGTAACAGGAAAAGAAAGTTTTCTGTTTTAGCAAGCCACACCACGGTAAGTACAGGAAGCGGAACACATATCAGCAACCAGACCGTATTTAATACCAATGTATCAAATACCTTGCCCATAAAGGTGAAAAATTTATTATCAGGATTTAACCAGTTATTCATATGTTATTGTTCTCCTCTCGTAAAAGATGTCATAAGCTCCATCTCTCCCGAAAGCTTATATACTCCGTAACCGGTTGGTAAAATAAAATGGTCCCCCTTCTTTACCGGAGTACCGTCTACCGTACCGTTTCCTTCGATTACACTGAATAACTGATAGTCACCGTCCATGGAAAGCTCTGCTTCTCCCTTTAAACAGATTTTCTTTACGGTATAAAACGGACAGGTCACCATCGTTTGTACCCTGGCATCTCCTGCCCGGTCAAACTTGTTTTCTGCCGTTCTGTCACGGTGCGGACATTCGATGACATCAATACTCTTTTCAATATGTAATTCTCTTGGCTTACCGTTTTGCAGTCTGCCGTAATCATATAAACGATACGTAATATCACTGCTCTGCTGGGTTTCTAAAATAAGAGTTCCTGCTTTAATGGCATGAACCGTGCCCGGCTCAATTTGGAAGAAATCTCCCTTCTTAATCGGACGTACGGAAATCAGTTCGTCCCAGCGGTTTTCTTCTATCATGCTGCGAAGTTCTGCTTTATCCTTTGCGTTATGACCGATAACAATGGTAGCATCTTCATCGCAGTCTAAAATATACCAGCATTCGGTTTTTCCGAGAGAGCCGTTTTCATTTACATTTGCATAAGCATCATCCGGATGAACCTGAATGGAAAGATCTGCCTTTGCATCAATTATTTTAATCAGCAGCGGAAATACTTCTTCTTTGCTGTTACCGAATAATTCTCTGTGTTCTTTGTACAGTGTGCTTAAATTGACACCGTCATAGGTGCCTCCGCATATGGTGCCGTCACCGTTTGCATGGGCACTGATTGCCCAGCACTCCCCGGTATTATCGCCCGGAATGTCATACCCGTATTCCGATGCCATCCGGTTGCCGCCCCAAATCATTTGCTTAAAGACTGGCTTTAAAAATAAAATTTCTCTCAACGTAATGTTCCTGGCCTTTCTACTGTAGTCATCAACTTATAGTATAGCACATTTTATTCAAACTGTGAAGTATATAGCTTATAATAAAATCCTTTTTTTGCAATCAGTTCTTCATGATTACCCCGTTCTGCAATCTGTCCGTCATCCACTACCAGAATCATATCCGCATGCTGGATGGTTGACAGACGATGGGCAATGATAAAACAGGTTTTGCCTTCCATCAGCTTTTCCATTGCCTTTTGGATACGGATTTCCGTGCGGGTATCCACATTGGAGGTGGCTTCATCCAAAATCAGCATTTTGGAATTCAAAAGCATGGCCCTTGCAATGGTAAGCAGCTGTTTCTGACCCTTGGAAATATTGACACCGTCTTCCGTAAGAATGGTGTTATATCCATCCGGCAAACGCTTAATGTAGGAATGAATATGTGCCGCTTTCGCTGCTTCCACTACTTCCTCCATGGTGGCATCTTCTTTTCCGTAGGCAATATTTTCAAAAATAGTTCCGCCGAACACCCAGGTGTCCTGTAACACCATGGCATAGGCCCGCCGTAAATCATCTCTCTTAATCTCCCGGTTTTCTTTTCCGTCGATACGGATTTCTCCCTCCTGCGGATCATAGAAACGCATCAGAAGGTTTATCAGTGTGGTCTTACCTGCACCGGTCGGTCCTACAACCGCAATCAGCTTTCCCGGTTCCACATCTAACGAGAAGTCTTTTAAAATCGGTGTTTCTTCACTATAACCAAACGTTACATCCTGAATTTCCACGTGACCTTCTACCGTATCCAGTTCCACAGCTCCGTAAACATCCGCCACTTCCTCCTCTTCAGAAAGCACACGGAACACGCGCTCTGCGGCGGCAAGAGCAGACTGGATTTCCCCAGCAATATTTGCCACTTCGTTAATCGGGCCGGAAAACTTTCTGGAATACTGTACGAAGGAGGAAATATTACCAATGGACAAGGTACCCCTTAAATAAAGCAACGCTCCAAATACCGTCACCAGAGTCAGGGAAAGGTTATTAATAAAGTTAACGGTAGGTCCCATCGTGGCATTCATATAATCCGCATCATAGTAGGCATCCATAGCAGCTTTGTTCACATCGTAAAACCGATTCTCCATAACTTCTTCCCTGGCATAAGCCTGGATTACCTTCTGCCCGGTAATCATTTCTTCTACAAAACCGTTCATTTCACCAAGCTTAGCCGAACGTTTAGAATACCGGGGTCTTGTTTTCTTTGTCATGTATCTGGTATACAAAATAGACATCGGAATAGTAATCAGCATAACCACCACCAGAGACGGCGCAATAATAACCATCATAATAAAGGAGCCGGTAACGGTTACCACACTGGCACAAATCTGCACCACATCATTGGAAAGGGATGTGTTAATCACATCGATATCATAAGAAATACGGCTGATAATATCACCGGATAAATGAGTATCAAAATACCCCACCTGAAGTTCCATCAGCTTATCAAACACGTCCTGCCGCATTTTCCTTACGGTTTTCTGGGTGATAGTACGCATAAGAAGTGCCAGTCCGTAGGAAAGCGCGGAAGATGCCGCATAGAAAATAACCATCCAGCCGGCATAATAAAATACTGTTTCAAAATCTACTTTTCCGATTCCTACAATAGCATCGATTGCCTTACCCGACAGCATCGGTCCCACCAATGCCAGACCGTTTCCTGCAAAAGTAAGCAATATTGCCGCAAGCAGCAGCCATTGATATAATTTTAAATAGCCCCACAACCCGCGAAGTGCTTTTTTCGGGTCTCTTGCCCGTTCATACTTCTTGGATGCGGGAGTCTTCGGTCCCGGTGCCGCCATTAGTTATTCACCCCTCCCATTTGGGATTTATAAATTTCCCGGTAAGTTTCACAAGTTTCCATCAGTTCTTCGTGGGTTCCCTGTCCGATAACTGCTCCGTCATCCAGAACAAGAATTAAGTCTGACTGCATGACAGAACTGATTCTCTGGGCTACGGTCACTGTAGTAATCCCTTTCTTATGTTCCCGGATTTGCTTTCTGATATAAGCATCTGTTTTATAATCCAGGGCAGAGGAAGCATCATCCAGCAAAAGAAACCCGTTATCTCCTGCCAGTGCTCTTGCCACCAGCATACGCTGCTTCTGACCGCCGGAGAAGTCCGCGCCTTTAATGGCAGCCACATGGTCAAATCCGCCTTCTTTATCCATAATGAACTCATACGCATTGGCCTGTTTTGCTGCTTCCACAATTTTTTCATCCGTTAAATCACGGCCGAAACTGATATTTTCCCGTACCGTGTCATGGAATACCACATCATTTTGGAATGCCACACCGAATTTTTGACGGAGTTCCTGTAACGGATAGGATTTGATATTCTTGCCGTCAATATAAATTTCACCTTCCGTCACATCGTAAAATCTCATCAGCAGATTAAGCAGCGTTGTTTTACCGGAGCCGGTAGCTCCGATAATGCCCAGGTTTTCCCCCGGTTTTAACGTAAAGCTTACGTTCTCCAGACACAGCTTGTCTAAATCATCCTGATAGCTGAAAGAAACATTCTTAAATTCCAAACGATTATTACTTGCAGAACCCAGCAGTTTTTCTACCTGCAGATTATCCTCTGCATCCAGAACTAGCCCTACACGCTCTGAAGAAGCCAAGGCTTTGGAAAACATAACAAAAATACGGTTAATCGCAATTACCGCATTGGAAATCATCGTAAAGTAGGTAAGAAATGCCACTATTTTTCCCGCCTGGGTAAGGCCCGCGTTTACCCGGTAAGCCCCCACAATTACTACTAAAGTCAAGCCCATGTTTAAAAAAAGGTTAATGAGTGGGCTGGACGCAGCCATCACACCAGAAGCCAATAGTTCCTTGTCGGAAACTTCCACATTGGCTTTTTCGAAGCGTTTCTTTTCATATTCTTTTTTTGACAGCGCTTTAATAACACGGATACCGGCCACATCCTCACGCAAGGTCCGCACCATTACATCAATGGATTGCTGCACTTTACCGTACAGCGGAATTCCTTTCTTGGAAATAACTACGATAACCGCTACAATAAACGGCATAGTTCCCGCCAGCACCAGGGTTAATACCGGATCCAATGTGGCAGTAATCACCAGGCCGCCAAGAATAATCATTGGCGCACGGACACCCATACGTTGCATCATATTGATAGCATGATGAATATTGTAGGTGTCGGTAGTCATTCTTGAAATCAGGGATGGGATGCCGACCTTATCTGTCTGCTTTCCCGATAAATGGAGAATCTTTTTGAATAAATCATTTCGCAGAATAAAAATTGTATTTTTTGAAACTTCTGCCGCTTTACGGTTTGCAAATACATTGAAGTTTCTGGCAAGAATTGCCATCAGAAGCATCATCAGACTCCAGAAAATCATGCTATTCATACTGCCGGAAAGCTTTGTTTCCGGAATCACGTTATCTAAAATATGGGCCAAAATCCATGGCATAAACAGTTCTGCCACTGTACCGCAGATTTTGACAAAAAGTCCAAACAGCATACGGCCGTAATATGGTTTTAAATATTTAAAAATCAGTTTCATACTGTAACCTCTTTGACTCTCTTCCTTCGTTCTATTTCATTCCGCTACGCTTCTGCCGCAGATAGAATCTCCTGCGGTACTTTATCTCCGCATATTCCATAATCTGTTTCATATAAATGACATCATAAGCTCCGCCGATAGCACCTACTACCGGAATGCCCTGCAAAAATTTCATGTACAATAACTCTTTGGATAAACAGCCTGCTGCCGACTTAATTGCTTCTTCTACACTTCTTGCTTTGGCATAAGCACCGTAATCCATGTAGAAGTTCAGTTCTTCGTTAATGCTTTGCAGTTCCTTTCCATAGCTTAACGCACCACGAATTAAAAGAAGTATAAACCTTTTCTCTTCTTCATCCTCATATTCAAAACCATAATTCAGGGCGATCTCATATACTCCCTTTAGCATAAGACCTGTAAACAGAGCAATATCAGGTAAACCAATGCCAAGCACACCAAGGCCGACACCTGCTGCTCCTGACATAAGCAAATTCCCTGCCCCGGCACCCTTCGCTTTACCGGAAAATGTCTTTAATGCCTTTTTATTACCGTACACCTTGGCTGCATACTCATTAATTTGATACTTCTTTTTCATTTCATCTTTGTTATAGGTTTTTTCAATCACACCGGTACCTTTTTCAAATACCAGACGGAACGCCTTACCAAAAGCGGTATCCAATGTATTTTGCAACCCTGCCGGTATTCTCTTTTCCAACATCTGATTCAATTTGGAATCCGTTTTTTCAGCCCGTTTGCTGATGTAAGCAAGCTCCTGGTTTACTACCCTGCCCCACTCTTTTTCTAACGGTGTCAGTTTTGCCTTTTTCATATCAATCCTCACTGGCCGATTTTGGCAGCTCTATTTCTTTCCACTCTCCCGGTGCAAGTTCCGGGTCTAAAATAATATCTCCCATGGAGATTCGTTTCAAATAGATAACAAGGCAGCCCACTGCCTTCATCATACGACGGATTTGCCGCTTTCTTCCCTCCGTAATAGTGATTCTACCCTTTGTTACCGGATGAAACGGACGATTGTGGGCATATTTTTGCTGTAAACTCTCCGGTAATTCCGGCAGTACATACTGAAGCTCCGTAAACTCCGTCAGTTCCAGTTTCGCCGGTGCGGTCAGTTTATCCGAGCCGATGACCGTCACTCCCTGTTCCAGTTTATGCTTCTTTTCTTCCGTCAATTCGCCAAGCACAAAAAACGCATAGCACTTTTCTTTACCATACTCGGGACGGGTCATCCGCTGGTTCCAGACACCGTCATCCGTAATGATAAGAAGCCCCTCTGTTTCCAGGTCCAGGCGTCCCACCGGAGACAAATTTTCATTATGCAGTTCTTTAAAATAATCCATCACCGTAGGATAGCGGTCATCTGTTCTGGCGGTGACACAACCCACGGGTTTGTTGAACATGTAATAATGATACATTTATCCCTCTATTGTCTCAATTACAATATTTAACTTACCGTCCGGAAATTCCAGTCTGCCCTGCAGATTAGCTGTTTCCAGCCACTTGAGGACCGGACTGTCCGTAAGAATCGTTGGTACAGTATAGGAGTTAAATTCCGCATTATTTTCTATAAACAGCTTACAAGAGTTTCCCTCACAATCCGTTCCCTCTATCATATATCTGGCAGATAATGTTCCTGTGCCGTCAGCATATCCCTTTTGAGTATCTACCCCACCGGACAAAATCTTTCCTTTAAAAAACGGACCATCACAGGTGCCTTCAAAAGGTAGCATCCGGATAGTTCTTTCCCCTGATACTACTTCATGACATCCTGTTACGTTCACATAAACCCGTAATACTTCCATCACATTATTCCCTTCCTAAGCAATCATGGATAAAATACAATCCCATGGCCTCCATACGGCGGTTTCCTTCCTTGGTAAAGCCATGATTTTCATCTAAAAATGTTTCCAATCTGGCATCCTTATAAAACGCCTTTGCCTTATAGCTGTAAGCAATCGGCACAATATTGTCCGCTGTTCCATGCATAAACAGTACCGGATTCTCAAAGGAACCTAAGTGCTCCCAAATGATGTAATCCTTGGAAACTTCAAAAAACTGGTGTCCCAGCGGCACACCCCAGAAGGCAAAATCACCTTCCATATGCTCCGGCTTCGGAAAACGGGTTTCCTGATTGTCCAACATACAAAATGCCGGAAATAACAAAATTAAACCTCTGATTCTGTCCTTTAACTTTTCTGCGGTCATAGCGGAAACCAAGCCACCCATGCTACTGCCGAGCAGGAATACTTTTGTCTCATCAATCCAATCCCAGCTTGTCACCTCGTCAATCACGGAAATCAAATCCTCCATTTCCGTAAAATGATTCATTTCTGTGGTGGAAAGGCCGCTGACCTCGTCCTTTCTCCCGCCACCGCAAAAACCGTGACAGACCCCGCAGATGCCTGCACCGGCATAATACTTGGCAGACGTTCTGAAATCACGCTTAAAACCATCGAAGCCGTGGCTGAAAATCACCACCGGACATTTGTCTCCTTCCTGCATATTGTCCGGCTTATAATAAAAACAATCACTGATTCTACCGTGATGCGGTACTTTGAATTCTTTTTTATGCATACTATGTCCTCCCTGTTGTCGGTTCTATGTGAAATCTACCATGAACAATGCTTTTCTTTGCCATACAGTATACTACAACTTTTCTTACTTTTACATAAAAATTTTAAAAAATTTCATTTTTACCAAATAATTCTTTCCCATAAATGCATGACAAAGGAGCGTCTCCGGTCCTCTCGCCGGAAACGCTCCTCCTTTTTACTCCCTTTTCTCTGCACTCTTCATGGCAGCTGTATTATGTCCGCAGGTTTTCATAACAGCTTTTGTGTTCTCTCTGACGTAGAAAGCAAGCGGTCCTTCTACCTCCGGAACAGTCAGTTCTCCTGATTCTACCGCAAATCCGCCGAATAACCCGACACAACGGAACAACAACGTCTGGAACACGATTCTCTCCGTTACCGCTGCCACCTGTTCCGGTGCATGCTGCTTCAGTATATCACAGGCGCAGGCATACATTTTTTCATAAAGCTCTGTCATCTGATCTGACAGAGAATCCAGAATCCTGCACAATGTATCCTCTTCTTTCTCAGTGAAAATAAGGAATTCCGGTTCTAATGTTCCTGCAACCGTTTCGTATATTTTTTTACGGAATACCTCCCTATCCTGTCCGGTAAAATATCTGTTTTTCTCCGGAAGAACACCAAAATCCGCTGCCACCGCATAATAATTTTCATCAATTCCGCTGTACCCCGCAAATGTGTAACATCCATACTTTCCTTCGTACTCGTTTTCTACCGTACCATAATTGGTTCCTGCTGCCCCCTGATAAATTTCTTCTTTTTTTGAAAGTTCCGGATATTTTTCCGAAAAGTGCTGGTTTCCAAGAAGAATAATCGGCCAGAGAAGTCCCCATAAAAGGCGCTCTTCGGAAAGTACGGCACAACACTTATTGATACTGCGGATATCGGTCACTTTTTCTTTTAAAGCCTGCAAAATGCTCTTCATTGCAGGTACTGCAAACTTCCTTGCCTCCCGCTGAAACTCCTTTGTATAGTCATCGGTATAAATCACAAGATTGGTCTGATACTTTCCATGGGAATTCTTCACTATCAAATGATACTTTTCCAGAAGTGACAGCTCGTCCTCCAGATAAACCGATGCCACTCCAAGCTCAATTGCCAATTCCCTGACTGACATCGGAGTATAATATGCCGAAAGCAAAATCTGCCCCGGAAGCTTCCGGTTAAACATATTATGATATTCCCGGTTAAAATTATCCGCAAAAATTGTTACAAACTCAAATGGTTCCGGTTTAAAGCTCTTTTCTCCAAATTCACGTTCCATACTGATACCTTCTTTCAAAATTTTTCTTGTTTTAAACAAATAATACTTTACCATTTCAAGAGAGATACCAAGTCGCTTTGCCACCTCAGCACAGGTTAATTCCTCGAAATAATAGGCCACGGTACATTCCCGGTGTTCCTTGGACAACAGTGCGATTTCCCGATGAAGCTTTGCTACATCTTCTTTCAGAGCCATCTTATCGGCCAGTTCTTCCGCAAAATCACCTTCTGCCGGCAACTTATCAAAACCGCTTTCATTTCCATCTTCCTGCATTTCCTCCGCAGATACCTCCTGTTTGCGTCTGTTTCTCTTATACAGAAACTTCCGATAAGTATTTGCTGCTATTCCCCAAACATATCCGTAAAACGCCTCCTGATTTTGTAGTTTATCCGCGCTTTGCAGCATAGCAACTACAATATCGTTAGTTAAGTCTTCCGCATCCTCTTTATTAGACACTCTGGATAAAGCATAAGCAAAAATGGTTTTTAAGTTTTCTTCAATGAACTGTATCACATCCGGTTGCTGTAACATATCATTTTCTCTCCATGGTAACTGTTTTTTGAAAGCTTTCACCAATATAGTACCAACTATTATAGCATGGTTAATGACAAATTTAAATCTTTCCAAAAAAGAGCAGGAAATTTTCCTGCTCTCATAAATCAACACTTTATATATACTTAGATAATGCCCGTGATAAAAATTTCCAGTCCGATTAAAATCAGAATAACTCCGCCAAATACGGAAGCTTTATTTGCAAGTTTTGTACCAAACTTTTTCCCGATAGCAATACCGGCATAACAAATGAAGAAGGTTACCACCGCAATAATTGCCGCACAGACGATTGCCATTACTAATCCATATTCCGCAATGGTAAACCCAACGGAAAGCGCATCGATGGAAGTAGCGACACCCTGTACCAATAACGCAGAAAGACAGACTGCCTTGCATTCTTCCTCGTCTTCTTTCTTTTTCAAACCTTCCAACAGCATCTTTCCGCCAATGTAAACAAGTAAAATCAAAGCAATAAACGGAATAAACTTCTCAAATGCCTGAAACTTTTCAACTATTGTATGTACACAAATCCAACCAATCATCGGCATTGCCGCCTGGAACAGGGCAAATATACCTGCCACACCGCACATTTTCTTTTTTTTCATGCAGGTTTCGTTTAAACCGTTGGCAAGAGATACGGAAAAGGCATCCATGGCAAGTCCTACGCCCAGTAATATGCTGTTAAAGAAAAACACAAAATTCCATTCCATCTTCATTTCCTCCGTTACGTCAATTGTATGCTGCTTCTTTTCCAAACATGAAAGAAACCAAGTACAGCCAAAGCCATACTTGGTTCTATGAAATTACAAAAATTATTGCATGTTTTTATAAAATTGTCAATGATTACCGCATATATTTGGAGTATTTCTCTATGAAGTCCGAATACTCTTCTTTCTCTGTTATCCACACAATTACATAATACTCTGTAATTCCAAGTCTCTGATAAGCCTCATAACGATGGTTACCGTCGTTTAGTTCAAACCCATCTAAGCTATAATGAACAATGAGCGGCGGCAGATCAGTTTCCCGCTTGATAACTTCCATCAGCTCCAGAACTTTTCTCTCAAAAGGTTCTGAAGGAATCTGCCACTTCATGCCTTCCTCCGGACCGCAATCACGAGAAAATAAGTTAAGCGGAATTTTTACCGGACCGATAAAATAACGGTCAAATAGCTTTAATCCATCGGAAAACTCCTTATTATGCCCATCCGACAAAAGATAGCAGTGAATCCATTCTTCCAACTTTCCATTACGTGCATAATTTACCGCCGATGACAGGGTACATTTGTAATCCATAATAAACACCTCTTTCTTTGAGTAAGCAATCTTTTTGATTGTTTCATGAGAGAGGCAATATTCCTCCGCCAGCTGTCCGATGGTAACGCCGTTGCGAAACTTCAACTGAATATCCAGATTCCGCTTCTGCAGATACTGCCGGTAGCCGGAGGCTTCTCCCCAGTCCTTTTTCTTTTCCTCTGGGGAAGGTATGTATACTAGCTTTCCGGACACGTACTTTTGAATCTGTTTCAATAAGCGCTCCGGAAAAATATCTTTACCGTTTTCGTATTTCATTTATTTGCCCTCTCTATTCCCAAGACATGTTTTGTGGCCACAATGTTTGCCCTGAACAATTTAGAGTATACCGTATCAGGAATTAAAATGAAATTCTTAAAATAATTTAAAGCATTCTCTACCTACATTCCCATATTATTATACGATTATCCGTGGTTCCTCCGGCAACTTTCTGCTGGCAAGTTCTTTCAACATCCGAGCAATATCTTTTGAAAAAAATTCATCCTCCGACTTCTCTATCTCATCCACAGACCACCATTTTCCAGCCCGCATCCGTTTCTTCTCACTCTCGGTCCAGTGGTCAAAAGAAAAGGATTTCTCTTCCAATACAACCAGGAAAAATTTTTCCACGCTTTGCACCTTTTCGCCATTTTTTAATGTGTATATCGGATTCCGGTAATAAACCTCCGGGCATTCTTTTGTAAGCTGTACTCCAAGTTCTTCGTAAACCTCTCTTTTTAATGCATCCACGAAGGACTCTCCTTCTTCCAGACTTCCACCGGGAGTAATCCAGATTGCTTTACTGTCTTCCAGATAATCAAACATATATTGAAACAGAAACATCTGATTCTTGCTATTTATTACAATTGCCCTGGCAGATTTTCTTATTTTCATCTTACGCTCCACCTATTTTACTCATCGTCACTTTCAAACGCGCTCTCATGCTTCTTAAAAAAGTCATAATACGCCCGTACATTAGAAAGCTCCGTCCACCGTTTCACACATACCTTTTCGCCGGACAAATCGTATATCTTGGCATCTCGCATAGCAAGGAAAAACGGAGAATGCGTAGCAATCACAAACTGACACCCGAAGAACCGTACGGAATCCTCCAAAAACTTTACCAGTTCCATTTGCCGTTCCGGAGACAGGCTATTTTCCGGCTCATCCAGCAAATACAAACCATTTTCCTGAATTTTGTTGGTAAAGTACATCAGTGCACTTTCGCCGTTGGAGCGCTCCCTGATGTTACTTCCAAGATAATCCCTGACATACTGGGATTTCGTTTTGCGTCTGGCCGCTGTCACGCGCTTTAACTGCTCGTAATCATCCAGAGAATGCAGTTGAAACCGTGGTACAAAGGGATCCGTTAGTCTTCGGTATTCTTCCAGCAAATCTTCCCTAGAATTATCAATGCCCTCATTCAGACTTCTTAAATTCAACATAAAGTCAAACACGTCATCACTGGTGATAATTCGGCTATCCTTTGGAATCTCCCGCTCTGATACAGAATAACAAAGACCTGTATATCCTTCGAAAAAGGCAGACCGGTTGTACAACGCATCCCGCTGCAAGCCAAGCTTTTCTGCCATCACATTTAACGCCGTGGTTTTACCGGAACCGTTTCCGCCATACAAAATAGTCACCGGTTCGAAATTCAGACATTTTAACTGATGCTCTGACAAAATTTTGAAGGGATAATAGGTATCATAGCAGGTTTTCTTTTGTTTTAAGATATAGTCGAATTCCTCCTCTGCATCCGGGAATTCAAACTGGGAAAGGTATAGCATTGGCATTCTCCGTAATATATATCTATTTGAAAATAATTTAATAGTTAATCCTAAAATAGTCCAAATATGTTTTATACTTGTCCTGTGCCGTCAGACAGGTATCTTTCAGATAGCCTTTCTCATTGTTCCATTCTTTCAGCCCACGATAATAGAACATCTTCAGATTATCCTCGATAATGAAGGGAACAATATTATATTTCAGACATTCCTTGAACATAATCAGTCTGCCCACACGACCGTTGCCATCCTGAAACGGATGAATACGTTCAAACTGCACATGAAAATCCAAAATATCTTCAAAAGATTTTTCTTCTTTTCCATTGTACTCTGCCAGCAGAGCTTTCATTTTCTCGGCAACTTCTTCCGGAAGCGCAGTATCTGTGCCGCCCACTTCATTCGGCATCTTTTTATAATCACCTACAGCAAACCAATCTTTTCTGGAATCACTGGTACTATTCTTTAAAACCAGATGGAGTTCCTTGATAAGCTTCTCTGTCAGAAGCGCCTTTGCATTATCAATAATCATATCAATACAGCGGAAATGATTTGCAGTTTCAATCAAATCGTCCACATTCAGCACTTCTTTTTCTACACCGATGGTGTTGCTTTCAAAGATATATCTGGTCTGATCGTGAGTCAGCCGACTACCTTCCATATGATTGGAATTATAAGTTAATTCAATCTGTGTTTTATGATAAATTCCACCGGAGTACCTGCTTGATTTCTGCTCCTGCAGAATATCCAGCAAAGTAACCGGCCGCTCTTTCTTTTTATTAGAACGTTCCGGTTTTTCTGCATTTTCAGGAATGTTCCAGGTCTTTCCGGTAAGAAATGCACCGTTCACTCGTCCATGAGCACAATAATTCCTGACACTACGTTCCGAAACTCCCCATTTTTCTGCTATCTCAGTAACCGAAAGGTATCTCATCTGCACTCCTCCGTTATAGAATTAATTTCTTATTACACTTAACTATGATATAGTATATCACATTATCGGCAATAAATGCAATATGTCTTGCATGTAAGCAATTGCATTTTTGCCGTTACCGGCATTTTTGATTATTTTTAGCTAGTGACATTGGAGTAAAACAGCCTGATTTCCTTCCTTTTTATGCTTTATTTTATATCTCTGCCAACATTTTTTCCGGGTTCTCTGCTGCCTTGACCTTACCAAATGCCTTGACAATTACGCCATCTTCATCAATCAGATAAGTGGTACGAACCACGCCCATGGTAATTTTACCGTACATGTTCTTTTCCTGCCACACATCATAGGCTTTAATTGCCGCAAGCTCCACATCGGAAAGCAAAGTAAACGGCAGACCGAACTTTTCTTCAAACTTCTTATGGGATGCCACACTGTCCTTGCTGACACCGATTACCACAGCACCTTTTTCCGTGAACTGCGGATACAATTCTGCAAAACCGCAGGCCTGCTTGGTACAGCCGGAAGTATTGTCCTTCGGATAAAAATACAACACTATCTTCTTGCCCCTATAATCCTCTAATGTATGAACGGTTCCGTTCTGATCCGGCAGGGAAAATGCCGGTGCTTTTGTTCCGACTTCTAACATAATGCTCCTCCTTTTATGCAATACTCCACTAATGGCTTCACTGCCTCTTTCTTCGCATTATCTGCACCATCGAAGGTTTTTATGATATATAAATCTTCTTCTGTCTTTTCCGGCTTCTTTTCGATGGACTTCTTTAACATTTTCATCATCGTCCGCATGATAAAGTTTACCTTTTCCGGACGGTAACCGCCTTCCAAGTAGAAAAAACGTTCTGCATCAAATCCGTTGTCCGCAATAATTTTATTTGCCACTTCCGGGACGGACGGAGCCATACCTACCGCAAACAGCACCACATTCTTTGCATTCAATTTTACAAACTTATCATATCCCATGACCTTTCCGGCACACATCCAACCGCCGAAAATCACCTGGTCATAATCTGCAACATTCACTGTTTTTGCATTCTTTAAAGCAATACTTTCACACTGTAGTTCTTCTGCAATCCACGCTGCATACTGAGCTGTGAAACCGGTGCCGCTTTCATATAGTACAATTCGTTTCATAACAAACCTCCCGTATCTGCTTTATGTATTTCTTATGGTTGGAACGTATCTTTTTCCACTGCCACATATAAATCCATTCCCATTTTCTCTTCGAAGTGCTTCCGAAGTGCCATATTACTATCCCATTTTTGCTGTGAATAGTGTCCGTATCTGCGTCGGACATCATTCATCCGGTCTTCCATATTCATGACTCCTTCACTGCCCGACATAGTCTTTTGTTGTTCCATCAGAAAAGGAATGTGTCATGCAAATCCGGGCAACCTCATCATAACCCAAGGACATCATATACGAATAACCCTCTGAAACATGTCCTAAATGGCGGGTACCGAATTTTCTTCCGATGTCATGTAATAGTCCGAGTACATACGCTTTATTTTCATCCATGTCAGCACAATAAAAGGCAATCCGTTCTGCACAATGCGCCGCAGTACGGCTGTGATTTCCCCACGGACCGGGATTACACTGTTCTGCTTCTTTTAATAATTCTTCTGCTTGTTCTATTGTTGGCAACATAGCTTACCTCATTCCAGCATCTGCACGCAGATACTATCTTCTTTCTGATAAATTATTTTTGCTTCCTAAATTATACGGACAGATATCACGACACTTATGACAGGAAATCCTCCAGTCCTGCTTCTCTTTATCTTCACCAAAGGCATAATCCCAACAGGCACCCTGATTAATTTCCGTTTTTTCCAGCGCATTCACCGGGCAGGCTTCCACACACAGGTTGCAGTTTGTACAAACCGGTTTCTTCAACGAATCCGGCTCCAGTTCGACATCTACCAACACTGCACCAAGCCAAACCATACTGCCAAACTCCGGCGTAATGAGGAGCGAATGTCTGCCGATAGTTCCGAGCCCTGCCGCCCGGGCCGCATGTTTTTGGGAAACAATGGAACGCCAGCGATTGGTACTGCCATCCCATTCACTTTCGTTGGTAGGAATCGGTACTGCCAGTATACCCTCCTGCTCCAGGCGGATGCACAAATCAAGAGCAATCGCGTCCATTTTGGGAGTAAGTGAGTTACGAATTCTTGTATAGACCGCAGATGTATTGCACTTCAGCGATCCCACCGGAAAACGGCAGGCAAAGGAAATGACCGACTTGCACTGCGGAAACACATCCAACGGATGATATCCTTTCGGTGCCTCTGAAAAACGTTCAATGCTCGCAATGCCGCACAAATCAGCACCAAGGGAATATGCAAGTTCCTTGATTTGTTCTTTTGTCATACTTTTATACCTTCTTCATTAAAAGTTATTTTAATTATATCATAATATGGTGTTATTAAGCAAGAAAAACATTCGAAAATTTGTTCGATTCTCATAGGTCTCGTAGTCGAGATATGTCATAAACGCAAAAAATAACCGCCCCGGTCTGGTAAACTTGAGGTGACCCCAAAAAGTTAGACTTTTATTGCGTAACAGATTTTTACATCTGTTACGCATTTTTTATGCAGCTGACTTGAGCCGGTATTCTATCGGACTCATCCAGTCTAGTTTTTGTTTGATTCTATGTTCATTGTAAT
>JAGAQI010000085.1 GCA_017622795.1 Lachnospiraceae bacterium | reverse complement strand
GTTCCAACGAGCTACAGGAACCATAACTGCCATGTACTTTTCGCCATCCTGTAACTGTGTCTCATTGTATACAGTCTGAGTCTGGTTGTAGTCATAGTGCATGAAACCAGCGTCGTTCTTAAGCATTGTCTTTGTATCTGTATCTTCCATGTTTACGAAGGAGGAAGAAATAAGACCTTCCTGAACCATAGCGTTCAATCTTTCGAATGCTGCGTAAGTATCAGCTTCCATACGTGCATCATGAAGCTTGCCGTCAGCGCCTACATATAAGTAGTCCTGTCTGGATTCGAGACCACGTACGCCAAATAATGTACCGGAGAAACGGAACATATCTACTCTTCTCTGGTTGTTGTCATCTTCTCTGGAGAAAAGACCGTTAACAACGTCTGTACCGTTAAGAGTCTGTGGGTTAGCAACTACACAACGAAGGAGTGCTACTAATTCGTCTGCATCCCATGCAGCGTTCTGGCCGATGAAGAGGTCAGCTCTGTTTGTGCCGTAGTAACCATTGTAAGCCTTATCGATGTAGTCACGAAGCATGTTAACTGCGTCTACACCGTTTAAAGTGCCTGCTGCGTTCATAGTAGCAACGATGTTGCCAGCTGCATCGTAATCCTTGTTGATGGATTCTACTGCAGAGCCATCCTTCTTAACAACGTCTACTGGAACCTTGCCGCTTGTTGGCATGTAAGGTGTGTAAACAGTTGCCTTTAAGTTGTTGGAAGCGGAAGCTTCGAACTTGCCTTCACCGTTAAGGAGCTTTTCTACCCAGTCAGTTCTCATAAGAGGCATACGCTCGATATCGTTTACACCGTCGAAGTATGGGGAGAAGTAAATAGCGCCTGTGTCTGTGTCACCTGTAATGGAAAGGCGAACGATTGGGTTTGCTTCAAGGTAAGCCTTGAAGTTTGGCATATAGTCGAGGTATTCAGCGATGTTAACAACTTCGCCTGCTACACCTGCCTCGGAAAGGCCGGTAGCGTTACCGGAAACTACGTCAACCTGATCAAGCTGCTCTGCCCAGTACTTATATTCGTTAGTAGCGGAGTTACCCTGATACTTGTTTTCAAATACTACACCGAGTACGTTCTGTACTTCAACCCAGGTAGGCTTTAAGTCGCCGGCCTGATAAGTCTTGCCGTCTGCAAGTGTTACGCCTTCGCCTGCTGTTTCAGCATCGAAGAACATACCAGTCTTTGCACTGTTGTAACCGGTAGCCATACGAAGTACGGTACCTGCTGCATACTCAAGCTTCTTTGCAGGAACCGGAGTAGCTGTAGCTGCAGGAGCATCTGTGTTGTCGCCACCTGCGTTTGGTGTTTCTGTGTTGTCGTTGTTCTCTACGCTTGGAGCTGTGGTAGGAGTTGGATCTACGAGTTCACCCTTAGAACCACATGCCATCATACCAACAGACATAGCCAGTACGAGAACTAAAGAAAGAATTCTCTTTTTCATGTTTTTTACCCTCCATTTTTAATTCTTTTCTTTATCATTAATGCTTTCCGCAATAATAACCTGAATTACTCCTTAACGCCACCCATGTTAACGCCCTTGGCGAAATACTTCTGGATGAAAGGATAGATAATAAGTACCGGAATGATGGAACATACAATCAAAGCAAAAATTACGGAGTCAGCCGCATATGCTTCGTTCCAACCGGTCATGATATCCGGATCCTGGAATTCCTCTAACTTTAATCGGATGAATACCTGGAGCGGATGCTCGTTTAAGTTGCTGATCATCTGTCTTGCCCAGAAGTAACCGTTCCATCTGGAAAGAGCAAAGAACAATGCAACTGTTGCGATTGTGGACTTACTCATTGGAATGTACACACGGGATAATACCTGGAATTCGGTTGCACCGTCTACGATAGCTGCTTCTTCGATTTCGGCAGGAACACCTTCAAATGCGTTACGCAGTAAGATGATGTTCATGGCAGCCATACCCATGGCAATAACTACCAGCCATTTATCATCGGTGATACCGAAGGTACGGAACACTGCCTGTGTATTTAAGTAGTTTAAATACTGAGGTACCAGACCTGCAGAGAACCACATGGTAAATACCAGGAAGAAGTTAAAGGTTTTACGGAACAGTAATCTCTTTTTGGAAAGAGCATAGGCACCGAGGATAGATGTTCCCATGGACCATAATGTACCGTAGAATGTAATAAACAATGTATTTGTGTAAGAGTTCCAGAACATGTTGTTATTAAACATGTTGGCAAATGCCTCGAACTGTAAGTCCTTTGGTAAAAGTACCAGCTGACCGCCTTCTACTGCGTCAATACCACTGATAGCAGCGGAAATTGCGTAGAGGAACGGATATAAACAGCAGATTGCAAAAGCAATCAGAAGCACATGGCTTAAAATTTTAAATATGAGCTCGGATACTTCAAGCTTTCTTTTCATGTCAGAAGTACCTCCTTAGTATAATGAAACGTCAGATGCTTTACGAGCAATTGTGTTGGCAGCAATAACAAGGATCATACCCATGACGTTATTTAACATTTCGGCTGCCGACGCAACACCAACGAGGCCATCTGTAATACCGTAACGCTGGGCGAAGGTGGAAACAACGTCTGCTGTTACGTAGGTGTTTGGATTATAAAGCAACAATACTTTTTCGTATCCGACATTCAACAGGGAACCGATACGGTTGATTAACATGATAACGATGGTGGAAAGAATGGACGGAAGCACTACGTACTTCATCTGAGCCATCTTGCCGGCACCGTCAATCTGCGCAGCTTCATAGCTGGTTGGAGAAATAGCAATGATAGCAGCGAAGAATACGATACTGTCGTAGCCTGCGCCCTCCCAGATACCACTGATCTGGTAAATTGCACGGAAGAAACCAGGATTATTTAACATACCTGCATTGCCAGCTTCCTGTGTAATAAGACCAAGCTGAACAAGGAATCGGGAGATAACACCCATTTCCATGCCTGCCAGAGGAGAAGCCTGACGTACTAACATAGTTACTAAGGAAGTCATAACTACGGTAGACATGAACTTTGGTAAATATGTAATAACCTGAATTACACTTCGTAAAATATTGGAGCGGATTTCGTTGAAGAATAATGCAACGATAATCGGCATCGGGAAACCGAAGCATAAACCGTAGAAGCTTAACAGGAAAGTGTTACGGAACGCTGCCCAGAAAGTTGTGGAGAGGGTGCTTCCGCCAAACAGCTGCTTAAAGTAAGCAAAACCTGCGTAGAGCTGATCTGCAACATCCAGTACGGAATCTTCTACCTTAAAGCATCCCAGCAATTCGTACATTGGGAAGTAACGCCAGAACAGGAAGATAAGAATCATCGGTACCAACATAAGGTACAGACGCCAGTCCTTAGCTACGGTTCTTGCAATGTTGAGCCAGTAATGCTTTTCCACGTCATCTCTGACCAACTGCTCTGCGTCCTCCTTGTAGGTTCCCGTACCTGCGTCATATACGAGGTAGTCATCGGCTTTCATTTTCATAGTGATTTTCCTCCGTTAAATAAACGTTTTCTGATTTATGTAAAGTTCATTATTTCTAAAATTCTTCTTCATGAATCGGTTCGTCCTGCGTATCTTTCTTTTGTCTGTCCAGCCGGAGAAGATAAGCTTTTTGATCTTCTAACATGCCCTCTGTTTTGCGGAACAGGGCAACTACCAGAATGGCAAACACCAAACTCATAATGTCAGTTGTAATAAAAGTGACAAATGCACTGACCGGATCACCGAAAATAATTGCCATAAGGCTTCTGCCGGTTATCTGTCCCACATAAGCGGTAGAGACAAACAAAGTGACCAGCCAAAGACTTTTCCGGATACCTTCTTTGCCGTACACTTTGAACCATATCATGCCAAGCAGGGCAAAAACGTTACCGATACAGTAAATAACGAATTGTTGTAAGGACGCCCCGGACAAAGCACAAAAAACAAATCCACTGGCCAAAGCCGCAAAAGCTGCCTGCCACCCCCATCTCATCATAACAATGCAGGTCATGGCGAGTCCGATAGAGATTGCCACCGGCTGCAGGGCAAACCATTTTGCCGTTGCCAACGTGGCGATGCCTTCAAATATAGTTGTAAGCGCTACCAAAATCAGGATATCTATGGTGCGGTATTGTTTGAATGTAATTTGGTTCATATGGTACAACTTTACTCATTTCTAAGATATTGCTACTCATTTTCGATATATTGCTATTGTACAACATACACCATATTTTTTCCTTGATTTTTTTGACATGCTCTTTAAAATATCTTCGTTTTTTTGATGTCTTTCTGCATTTTTGCTTTTACAGGTAAAATTTACCTCTTCTTTTTTGTTTATTTTGCACAACGTTTTTGTAAGAGTTTACATTCTTGCCAAAGCGCAAAAAACCTGCATGGGAACCTTTTATGTCACCCGTATCTGCCTATTCCGTCCCATTTTCGGGGACGCTTTTTCTCCGGCCATTATAGTTAAGCAGTTACATATTCCCATTCCGTGCTCTGCAAAAAGGAGCTGTCGCACTAAGTAATTAGTGCGGCAGCTCCGCTTCTTTTCTATTCACTATAGTTTTGGCTTACATATTCCCTGATTGTTTCACTGTCTTCCGGCATACGGCATCCGACAATATATTCTCCCTCATTGTTGGAACTGCGGATTACCCGTCCGGTTAACGGTTTACCGTTTAAAGCAGTAAAGTCATGTACCGATACAATCAGCTGCTTACCCTTGCTGTCAGCAAAGACCTCGTCCCGGACAGCAAACGCAAATCCGTTGGCACTGATATTTACCATTTTGCCCTCAACAGCTTTTTCTTCGCCCTTTAAACGGATACTACATTTATTGTTCAGCGGCATTCTAGGATATTTTCTGCGGTTATATACCTGTGGATTTTTATCTACCAGCAGAACATACGCACCGTTTTCACCGGATTTATCTGCGCGGATGGAAATTTCATCCCAGCTGTATAATACATTGTCCACCACAACCCGGAGCTGGCACAATACATGCTTTTCTTTTTTGTCCACCGCCGGCCGGCCTTTATCATCCAAAACAATGAAAACTTCTGTATTCTCGCGACCGGTTACTTCACCGAGGTATTCCTTCTTTTGACCGCCTGCTTCCGCGATGCAAATCGAAAGCTTCATACCCGGAATAACATCCTGTACGCCCATAAAGCCACCGACGCCAAGCTCTTCCATCAGATTACCCACAACCGTTTCGATGCTTACGGCACTCTTTACGCTTTCATCATACTTGCTGAGCATTGCTTTGGTAGTTTCTTCCGCTTCGTTGATGCTGCCCGTCATAACTTCCATGACTTCACCAACCTGCTTCATATTAACAACCAGTGTTTCGTTGGAAGCTGCCACTTCCTTAACCGCTTCATCAACAACCTTGATATTTACGCCAAGGGTCGCTGCGTCGTTTGTGATATCGGTTACACTCTTATCTACATTAGCTACTTTTTCAATATTTACCTGAATTAAATCTACGGTTTCGGAAATGGATTCCATCATGCGCCCGGAGGTATCTTCCAGGTTAGCCAAAGCCTCCATAATTCTGGTGGAGGAAGTTCTTGTTCCGGTACTGAGTTCCCGGATTTCTTCTGCAACCACCGCAAAGCCGCGGCCTGCTTCACCGGCTCTTGCCGCTTCAATAGAAGCATTTAATGCCAACAGGTTTGTCTTGGAGGAAATGCCCTCTATGATACTGGTTTCCTGCTTCACGTTTTCAAATTCATTCTTAAACTCTTCCAGGATACGCTCAACTTCTGCAGAGAGCCTTGCCATCTTATTTGTAGTATCTACTACTTCTTTTAAGTCTTCCGAACTGGTATTGGCATGCTCTACCGAAGCCTGGATTAAACCTACCACCTGTTCCATCAACTCTGCCACATTCTTCACCTGATTATCAATAACCGTGGTCATTTCTATGGAAGATAGCGTTCGCTCACTTAAAACTTCATTATTATCTGCAAGAGACACCATGTCCTTCACGACATTATTAGCGCCGACTTTATTTTCGTCTGCCAGCTCGCGTACAACGGTAACACCGTCTACTACCTGATTGCTGGCTCCCTTAACCTTTTCTACGGTCTGCACCACGCGCTTTAAGTTTGCTTCAATGGAACCGGTCAATGCAGTATCGGACTCTACCAGATGGCGGATTGCCATGATGGTACATACAAAACAGGTGATAACAATAGCAAACTGGATAGCACCTTCAATACTGCTGACATATTCCATCATGCCTTTTACGCGGCCACGGTAAAGGTTACTGGAAATAAGTACAAATAACGTACTCCACATCATGATACGTATATATTTCGGATTCTTATAAAGTGCCAGAATAGAAATCAGCGGCAAAATAAATACATAAGATAATTCATCTGTGGTTGTCCAGGAAATTACCGCAAAATAAAGCAAATAGCCCAAACCTAAAAACCACTTATAGCCCGGTTCATCCATTCCTTTTACCTTTAAGAAAATTCCGGAACCGAAATACTGTAACCAGCCTACTACGGTAAACATAATATACTGATATTGATTTACCTGACCCTGTGCCATTTTTACCCCATAATAAACAGACACAATAATCAGCAGCATCAGCCAGGTTGTACCGGCTCTTTTGTTTGCTTTCGCCCTAAAATAGGCTTCATCATAGTTTTGCATAGACTTCTTCCCTTACCTTTCTCGTTAGTTCCCCAAAGCCGGTGCCGCAGCGCTGTACAAAAAACAGCAACACCATATTCTTCTCAGGATTAATCGTTACATAGTTGCCGGTCCAGCCATCCCAGCCATATTCCCCAATATCGCCACAGGTTTGTGCTGCCGCCTTGTCTTCCAGACAGCGCATCAGACAGCCGTAACCATAGCCCTGCACACTATCCCAATTATACCCTATCCGCTGGACTTCTGTCAAATAATTACGGGACATAAGCGCAACGGTTTCCGGTTTTAAAATGCTTGTACCGTTAAAGCTTCCGTTATTCAAAAGCATCCGGGCAAACCTTGCATAATCATCCATGGTGGACACCAGACCCGCACCGCCGGATTCAAATGCCACATCCGGCTGATAATATTCCCCCAGGTGACTACGGGTAAACGGCCGCAACGTTCCGTCTGTCCAGTTTTCATAGGAGACTGCAAAACGGTGCCTCTTTTCTTCCGGCACAAAAAAGCCGGTATCTTTCATGCCAAGTGGTTCAAAAATTTCTTCTTTTAAAAACTTGCCAAACCGTTTGCCTGACGCTGCTTCCACAACCGCACCCAGCACATCCGCCGAAAATCCGTACATCCACTGCTCTCCCGGATGAAACACCAACGGCACCTTAGCAACTTCCTCCATCCAGTCCATAGTCGTTACTGTTTCTCCGGCTTCCCTGCGGGCAATCAACCGCCGGAAAACTTCATCCATGCGTCTTCCGCTCTCGGTTTCGGGACCCGGATACGGAATCCCGGAGGTCATGTTAAGGCAATCCCAAACCGTAATGTCCCGATTCGCCGGCACCTCTGTGCTGCCGGTCCAAACCGTATTGTTTTTAAAGCATGGCAGATAGGTTCCCACCTCAGCCTGCAAATCAATTTTCCCTTGCTCATAAAGCTTCATTACAGCCACCGCCGTTACCGGTTTTGACATGGAATACAAATGAAAAATCGTATCCCGCTGTACCGGAATATGTTGCTCCATATCCGCTTCGCCATATACCTCGCAGCAAAGTTCTTCCCCGTCTTTGATAACCAGAAGCGACGCTCCGGCATATTCCCCGGCAGAGATAGATTTATTAATTAGGTTATCGATGGTTAATTGATTTTGAAGCATGCAGAACCTCCTGTGGATAATCTATAATATTGTAATGTTACAGCCTGCTTTTATGATACATTGCCGTATTTTTTTCGTCAAGAATGACACCCTGCTCTCACCATATATTTTTAGTTACAGAAGATATGGTAAAAAATGGTACTGTTACTGTGGAAAGAGCCCAGTACAACAGCATCATTATCCCTGCTAACCTTAAGGCCGATGTTCTGTTAAAGACTGTTAAGGCTGATGAAGTTGTGGTAGAAGGCGGT
>JAGAQI010000084.1 GCA_017622795.1 Lachnospiraceae bacterium | reverse complement strand
TGGAGCCTGCTGTGCTCCGAGTTTTACAGCATCACTTCTCATGATTTTATCCTCCTCTTTCTACATTAAAAAAACCCTAAACAGCTTACACTGCTTAGGGCGAATTAATTACGTATCCGTGGTACCACCTAGCTTCAAGAACGATTTATATTCTTGCACTCGATTATTCCGATAACGTGGAATCACTCCGTCAGCTTCTACTTGGTTTCCCGTTCTTGCCGATGCTCCAAGGCTACCTTCCATAATTCTTTGTGAAAGACTTGCACCAACCGTCTTCTCTCTGACACGTAAAACTATGTACTCTTCCTTTTCATTGCGTTCAAAAAACTATGTAATTTGCACTTTAGTGTAGCAAATTACTAACGTGCTGTCAAGTGGTAAATTAAGTTTTATTAAAAATTATTCAAATCGTATGCTGACCTCGCCGGAATTTAACACCTGAAGTTTTCCTTCCCGTTCAATAATTAAGTTACCAAGTTCATTAATATCCACCGCTTTTGCGTGATAAAAGCCCTCCGGCACAGTTTCATCAATTACCCGGATATCATTTCCGAGCAAAACGGAACGCTTTTTACTTTCCTCCAAAAAGCTTCCGTCAGCAATCGTCGGATACCATTTTTCCAGTTGCTCCAAAATTTTATCAATTAAGGTTTCTTTGGACACCTCAAATCCACACTCATTAGAAACTGAAGTAGCAATATTCTTTAGTTCCTCCGGAAATACCATTTTCCCTACATTTACACCAATCCCCAGTACGGCATAATCTAATGTTCCCGTTTCTGCATCAATTCCAGCCTCAGTTAAGATACCGCAAACCTTTTTCTTATTCAGGAAGATATCATTCACCCATTTAATCTTTGTTTCTATACCGCTCACCTGTTCTATCGCTTCCGCCACTGCCACTGCTGCCATGGAGGTAATCAGCACGGCACGTTCCAGGGAAATATCCGGACGCAATAAAATACTCATATAGATTCCCTTTTCTTCCGGAGAAAAAAAGCTTCTGCCAAGACGTCCCCTCCCTGCGCTCTGCCGGTTTGCAATAATTACGGTTCCTTCCTGAGCTCCCTTTGCTGCCAATTCCTTTAAATAACTGTTCGTAGAGTCCAGTTCTTCAAAATATAGTTTCTTCCGGTTCATGGTTCCTCCAAAGCTGCTTTTCTTTATAGACTTATATATTATACTTATATTTTTTACTGCTTGCAAGCGAATCATAAAATGAATATAATAGTAGTAAATAATTACTTCCAAACCAAAACAGAAATGGGGGAAAATACATGGCCAGACTTATGAAATTTAAAATGGAACGTCCGGGACTGGTACAGGAAGGCCAGGAAGTGGAAATCAGAGAAGGATACCTTCCTAACTCTGTTTTTTATTACGTTATCGAGCCTGCCGTTGCCATGTCCGGTAATTTCCCGTTGGGCGAACGGTTATTTGCCCGCACCGGTACCGTTACGGAAATCGCCGAAGAAGCCCGGGGATTTTACGTTACCGTTTCTTTTGAAGAATAGGCATAAAAAAAGATATTTCACGCAGTTCCCATGTAAGCATGGGTCACTGTTTTGAAATATCTTTTTTGTATCATAGCAACATCCGGCCAAGCATCACTCTATTTCGTGAAAGAAGACAGCTTTTTTAATTCCTCTTCTGTTTTTTCCTTCCCTATTACCAGATTCAACTCTTCCTTTATACGGTCTTCCACATTTTTTAAATAGCGCTCGTCTGTGGCAGTTACTTTTTTTCCGGCAGCTACTCTGAGTGCCTTTCTGGCATACAGCGTTTTTAACAATCCCAACCATCTGGAACAATCCACCGAATATAGTTCTTCCCGGTAAACGCTCTCACACTGCTTCTCGTTTAAAATCGCCGGTCCTTCAATTTCTGATGCCTTGCCCATCAGTTCTGTGGCTTCTTTCTCTGATAAAATTCTGCGCATGATTGCTTTATCATTATCCACCGGTGTATAGATTTTTTCTTCTTTTTTACTTACCGGCACCAAAAGATAGCATTCCGTATCCTTTTGCAGCCATGGTACCCCCTGCACAATTTCTTCAATCCGGCATACACCGCTTGTCCCGTATTGTACAAGTTCTCCGATCTGATACATCTGCATTCCTCCATTTGTATAAGAAGTCTACGCTGTCTATACAATAGTAATTTTAACACAAAATTTTCAGATTCGTAAGCACTTTTTTTATTTTTTCTGCTCCGTTGTCTACTCTACCTGATTAATTTCCCCGTCACTTTCCGCAGGGACAATATTTGCTTCCGTGATGATATAGTCAATCACACAGTCTAACGTTACAGCCTCTAAAATAGCATCCTTTCCGTAATCAGCTTCAAAGGTTGCCACATCCTCATATCCGTTATTAACCGCATACACCAATGCTCTTTGCTGATACTCCTCATCTGTCAGTACTAAATTTTCCACTGTGGCAATTTCACTGAGAATTAACATCTGTTTTACCGTATCATACGCATATTCCTGCGCATATTCTTCCAACTGGGCACTGGAAGTAAATCCGAACATCTGCTGCAGTATCGTTTCTTTATCCATACCAAAGTAAGTGGCATACATTTCCGCATAGCTGTTATAATAGTCCAGGAAATACTGCTTCTCCTCTTCAATAATTTTCGCCGGATAGTTCTCTACCGTGCAGGATTCCATCAGGAATGTCATAATCTGTTCATTAAAGCTTTCCTGATTTCTTACCTCGTATAATGCAGCTACATATTCACCAACTGTATCAAACGGAAGGTTTTCTCTGGCAAATTTGTCGTCTAATTCAGGGACAACACTTTCCTGTACTGCATTTACGGTAACAGTAAACACAACAGACTGTCCTGCCAGTTCTTCGCTATGATAAACTTCCGGGAAAGTTAAATTCAAATCTCTTACTTCACCGGCCACGGCTCCGATTAATCCTTCTTCAAATCCGTCAATAAAGGAATGGGAACCCAGTTCCAGGTTAAATCCCTCCTCAGAATCATCTGTACCGCCTTCAAACGCCACTCCATCCTTTTTACCGACATAATTGATGTTTACGGTATCTCCTTCCTTAGCAGCACGGTTAACAGTAACCAGTTCTGCATAGCCTTCCATCATCTCGTGAAGCTCCTGGGCAATCACCTTGGAATCTACTTCATACAAGGTGATACCTTTATACTGGCCTAAAGTAATTTTTGTTTCTGCAATATCATCTGTTACTGCCGGTGCCTCTGTCGGAACCGGAGTTTCTGTTGGAGCAACCGTGGGTTCTTCCGTTGGTGCTTTAGTTTCCTCCGGCATAACTGTTGCTTCTGTAGTTGGTTCTGTAGTTGGCACCTGGGTTTCTGCCGCTGTTGTAGGAGTAGGAGTTACCTCACCTTCTGTTTTATTTCCGCATCCAGCAAGAACTACAGCCATAACCGTTCCAGCCAGTAACATTGTCGTTACATTCTTTTTCATTACTTATGTTCTCCTTTATTTCTGCATTCTGTTCCGGTCGTTGCCGCAACTTCATCATTATACGACAAAATCTCCGGCTTTGCAATCCTATACCAGACGAAATTCCGCCCCGTTCTTTGTACTGCTGTCACTACCGATATAGGCAACAAACCTGCCCGGTTCACTGGCAAATTCCATATCGATATTGTAGAACCGGAGCATATCTTCCGTAATTGCAAAAGAAACTTCTTTGCTTTCTCCGGCCTTTAAAGAGACCTTTTGGAAGCCCTTTAACATTTTCTCCGGACGTACTACGCTTCCTGTTACATCCCACAAATATAACTGAACGGTTTCTACTGCATCGCGCATTCCTGTATTAGTAACTGTAACAGTTGCCGTAACCGCTTCTTCCTTCGTCATGGTATCCTTACTGAGTTTTACTTCAGAGTACACAAAATCAGTATAGGTAAGACCATATCCGAACGGGAATAACGGATAAATGGACTCATCAATATAACCATGAATAAAGCCCACTCTTGTTCCCTCTTCGTTCGGTCTGCCGGTACGGAACTTATTATAGAAAATCGGAACCTGTCCGACACTTCTCGGAAGACACATGGAAAGCTTTCCTTCCGGCATTACATCTCCGTACAGCACATCCGCAACAGCATTGCCACCTTCGGTACCAGGCATCCATACCATGAGCACTGCCTTGGATACTTCCACTACCTCCGAAATTACCACCGGACGGCCGGAAAATACTACAGTAACTATGTTTTTGTTCACTTTTGCAACTCTATGTAACAATTCCAGCTGATGCTTCGGAAGCGTAATATCAGCGCGGCTTCCGCCCTCTCCGGTGTACTCTCTGTGCTCACCAAGGCAAAGAATTACCGTTTCTGCTGATTTTGCTGTTTCTACCGCTTCTTTCATCAGGAATTCCAGTTCCTCTTCGGTATATACATCTTTTTGACCAACCTTTGCCTGCTTATCCTCATCCTGTATAAAACATCCCTTGGAAACTGCAGGCACTACTCCCTTTGCTTCCATGCCCTGCTTAATGGTAACACCCAGTTCCGGCTTCTTAGGGAAGGACCATGCACCAAACATATCCACTGTATCAGCATAAGGGCCGATGAGTGCAACTGTTCCGTTTGCTTCCTTGGCAAGAGGGAGAATTTTCTCATTCTTCAGCAAAACAAAAGACTTTGCTGCCATCTTTCTGGCCAGATTTCTGTGTTCCTTACAAAGCAGAATTTCCATTTCTTTTTCAACGGAGCCGTCTTTGAAAGGATTCTCGAATAAACCTAACTCATTTTTCAGTTTTAACACACGCATGCAGCCATCATCTACCAGACGTTCCTCCACTTCGCCGGAGCGTACCAGTTCTGCCAGATACCGGATATAAGCATTAGATACCATGTCCATGTCCACCCCGGCAAGAATCGCCAGTTTTGCCGCTTCCCTGCTGTCTGCAGCGATACCATGGCTTATCATTTCATCCACGGCGGAATAGTCCGAAATCAAAAGACCGTCAAATTTCATTTCTTCACGAAGTACCTTTCTCATCAGCCACTTATTACCGGAAGACGGAATACGGTTTAAAGTATTAAAAGAAGTCATAACCATAACACAGCCTTCCTCAATCGCTGCCTGATATGCCGGAAAATAGTCTTCCCTGAGAGTTCTCTCGGAAAGCTCTACATTTTCATATTCTCTGCCCCCAAGCGGTGCGCCGTAGGCGGCAAAGTGCTTTACACAGCCTGCAATATTTCCTTCTTTGGCTAAATCCAAAGCTTCTCCTTTGCCGGAGCCCTGATAGCCACGTACCATGGCCTTACCAAGCTCAGCATTCAAATACGGGTCTTCTCCTGTGGATTCCATGACGCGTCCCCAGCGGGCATCCCGTACTAAATCAAGCATAGGAGAAAATGTCACATGCAGCCCGGCTGCGGTTGCTTCCTTGGCTGCTACTCTTGCTGCCTGTTCCACCAACTCCGGCGAAAAAGTACATCCCTGCCCGAGAGGAATCGGGAAAATAGTTTCCATACCATTAATTACATCATACATTAACAACAGCGGAATATGATGCGGGTGTTCTGCCATGAAATTTTCCTGCATTTCACGAAGATCCTCTGCTCCGGTAAGACCAAGCACCGAGCCAATTAAGCGCTTCTGCTCCTTAGGAAGATGAAGATTATCTACCTGACCGGTAATTAAGCCTTCCTTCGCAATCATTCCGGCAGGAAGCTGCACCATCTGACCGACTTTTTCTTCCAGTGACATATCCTTTAATAACTGTTCTAACTGTTTATATTCCATAACACACTCTCCTTCTCGTTCTATTTCTTTTGCAGGCAAAATTTTCTTGCCGTAAATTTTGGAAATTAATTAGAATTATATCATATTGCTTTGCTTTTTTGAACATAAAAAAATGCTATTGCATCCGACATTTTTATTCTGAATGCAATAGCACTTTATTGTTACACAGGACTCACAAAGATTCCAAGTTCCGGAGGATAAACGCTGAATACCATAAACGCCAAAAGAAGCGTATACATCACGTAACGGAGTGGCTTGGAATCTTTTCCGATACATGTCTGTGCCACCCGGTATACCACATAATACGCCGCTAACACACTGATGACATATAACGCAATATTCGCCCAGTCCACACGGAATCCCAAAATACCGGTATAGGTATAAAATATTGTTGGTATTAATGCAAGCCCTACCAAAATGCCGGTAAACATCGCATTGTAAATGCAAGGATACTCTTCCTCAAGCTTTTTTCCGGCAATCAGCGCATAGGCAAACATTGGAAAAAACAACAACTTCATATGTTCCCAGGTTGATTCGTTGATTGGGAAAAGTAAACCTACAAAGAAGTTTTCTCCGGACCAATCATAAACAAAATGAGAAATAACACCTAAAATAACGGTTACCGCCGCACCAATCACGCAAAACCATTTGAGTGACTTCATAAAAAATCCCCCGAAAGAAATAAACTGTTTACCATAGTTTACGTCCTCCGGGGAACATTTATGCTCTATGTAATTATGCAATGACACGTCTTGCCTTATAAGGCTTCATATAGGTATACTCGGAAATGGTAATACGGGGAGAAAGCAGACAAATTTAAGGCATATTTAAATTCTTATTCCTCTTCCTCTGAAATATCTTCCGTAACATATTTTAATTCCTCTGCATCAAAAACAGAAATCTTTTCCGCATAATATTCCGACATTCCATATACATAGGACGAACCGTTTACCCGCACATAAGAAACATCGGTTTCCGGGTCCACCGAACCAAATTCAAACAACAACGTTTTTACATCCGTACTCTCTTCTTCCGTATAGTGTACCGTTACTGTGGTTACCGGTTCTTCCAGACCGTACGTTGTAAAATCATCACAGTTATATTCCAAGGTGGACAGCAAAGAATACGAATTAAAGCCACTTATCGCTTCTAAAACCGCATCACTGTCACCATCAAAGATACCCTCCGGTGTGATCAGCTGCCACGGATGTTCCTTTGCTTCCTCATAAAAAATATGCATCGTCTGTACTCCTGCAGTTTCTACCATGACATCTATAATCTGCTCACTGGATACCAGTACCTTATCCTCCTGCTGTACCAGAGAAGACCAGGAACAGTTTAACTGCTCGTACAGTTCCGTATCCGTAAGATATATCGCATTGTTTTCTACATCCAGCAGATAATATTCTTCTTCAAACAACGCTTTATCTCCCAAAAAGAACGTCCGCTCTGTTCCATCCTTGAGCGTAACTGCCACCGTAAGTTCCGGTGAGTCCAGACCATACTCTGCCTTG
The DNA here is from genome assembly GCA_017622795.1 of Lachnospiraceae bacterium. Lineage (GTDB taxonomy): Bacteria > Bacillota > Clostridia > Lachnospirales > Lachnospiraceae > SIG299. The sequence goes on along the minus strand of JAGAQI010000084.1, from coordinate 646 downwards.
TCTGTACTGTCAATCTTTTGGGAAGCCACAAGATTCCCGATTACTTCAAGCTGAGCTTCTAAAACCTCTTCATTTGCCGGAAATGATTCATCCTTGTAATGCACATATCCCTCTTCGGTACAGTAAAAACCCATCTCATATTCCGGATTTTTATAACAGTAAAAAGCAATGTCTTCTGCCGAAAATTCTGCTACCTCCACTGCTTCTTCCAAGGAATTTTCTTCTTCCCCGGTTTCTTTAGGAAGAAAATCCAAAGCAAAGTAACCGCCAATGAGAAGTACAAGTATGGCTGCAAGTAATAACAATTTTTTTGTTTTCTTCTTCATTCCGACCTCCTATGCATGCTTTCTCCGATATACCACATGTGCTATACCATATACAAGAAAGGCCAGCGGAAGCAATACAACCGTAATCAGACCCCACATATTTATCTGGGCATCAGTAAGAACCAGTGTAGTATCTTCTGTCAAGTCGATGGTACGTACTGCTACCGTGTTGCTCTCGACATCTGCCAACACATTGATATTGTTAATCAGAAGGTCAATATTGGCAAAGGTGGAACCACCGGCATAAGCTTCATTAAACATATAATAGCTGGAATATACCGTAAGTTCTGCTCCTGTGTCCACATCTTCTACTGTTACAC
>JAGAQI010000083.1 GCA_017622795.1 Lachnospiraceae bacterium | reverse complement strand
TTCAGCGTCAATGAAATACGGTCCACCGCAATTTTATTCTGATATTGTTTCGTTACACGGTCTATAACTAATTCCATACAAATTCCTCCCAATGATTGATTGTTGTTCTATATTCCTTCACCAGTCCTACGAGTAATAAAAGTACCGCAAATACCCATAGAATCCGGTTCTCCTGGTCATACAGCATTGGCACAACATACTTTAACATCGGCGCCAGTATACAAACAAAGGCACTGATACTGCCGCATACAAACAATCCTTCTTTTCCTTGTATTCGGCGTACGGCGACTAAACCCAATAATGCAGTCAATAAATACGGCACCAACAAATAGAGTCCATTACTTACCAAAGTCATTCCTGCCATCGGAACAGTAAGCAAAAGTCCCAACAACTGCACAACTCCCAGCATGACCATACGGGCTAACAAGATGGTTCTTAAAGAAAACCGGGAGGACATCTCCAACTCCGACATGCCGTAGGCAGAAGATTTTGCAAACTCAAGGATAAGTAGCAACGCTGCAAACGGCATAACAGCCGACAATATCCAAACCACGTCCTGTTCCGCCATCTGTGCCACAAAAGCCACCAGTGCAAACAGCAGAAACGATACCGCCCAAATCCACTTTCTGATATACGCTGCCTGGGACAAAATCAAAGTTCCTAATCCAACCTCCTGTTTTGGCAATGTCCTCAAAAAGGTATTTTTTTTCTTTGGTGCAGGCACTGAAAATGCCTGTTCTAATAATTCTTTTTCCTTTTTACTGATTCTCATTTGCCTGCTCCTTTCTCCTCTAAATATCCTCTTAATTTCTTTAGCACCTGCTTCAGCCGCCGGTTTAAAGCAAACCGGGAGCATTCCTGCAATTCGCAGATAACCTTTACCGGCACCTCATTGACAAAGCGAAGCAGTACCAATTCCCGTTCCATGTGAGTAAGCTTTGCAAGTGCGCACCGCATATCCAGTCCTTCCACAATAGCTTCCTCTGCACTCTCTATTGACAGTTCTTCCGGTAATTCCTCCGACACCCGCTTCCTGTATTCGTCTATACAGAGATTTCTGGCAATGGTATATAAATAATTCAGTTCCTTGCCCTTCTCTGTATAAGTACTGTTTTCTAAAAAGCGAAGGAAGGTTTCCTGGGTAATATCTTCTGCCACTGCCGCATTGTTTACTTTGTAATAACAGTAACGGTAGATTTTATCATATTGTGCCTCGTAATCCATGAATCCTCCTTCCCTTTTTCTAAAAGAAATCCTGTCGACTTTTTCTTTCTATCCTGTTTAACGAAAATATCCCCCGCAATGTGCGGGGGAAGGAAAAAATTTTATATCTTTTAAATTTCTTTTGCAAGCCTTGCATTTATCTCGGCCACTTCTTTTTTTGTAATATTGTATCCAACAATTGACATAACCACATAAGTCAACACAAAACCACCAATGGTACTAACTAACGCCGCCGGATAACGGTATAGCTGCCATACAAAACAGATAAGCGGTATCCAGACCATACCGGTGAGCAAGAAGTAAATCACATTCTGCAAAATAAATCCCAGTTCTATTTTTTCATAAATAAATGTTGCTGTTGCAAATGTTCCGCCAATCAGCCCATGGCACAGCACCGCAACTCCCAAAGCCAGCGTTTCCGACGGAAACAGCGCCAGATATTCCGGTGTCATCGCCGAAAACCCTTCTAACCCCAGCAGCACACTACCTACCAGTTCCAGCAACATATAAACTACCAATCCGCAACAGCTGGATATGGCAAAGCTAAAAGATATTCTTTTTAACATACACTTCTTCCTCCCACCATCAGCCTTTTATACCAAGAATTTGCTTTAACTTCGTTACATTCCGTCTTGAGGTATAGGTTTCCGTACCATCCGATAAAATCACTTTAATGGTTCCGGTAATGCTCATATCCAATCGTCTGATTTTCTTTAAATTCACAATTTCCGATTTGGAAATACGGAAAAACTGTCCCTCATCCAGCCGGTTCTCTAACTCATACAGTTTTTCCTGAGTGCTGTAAGTTCCTTTCGCATCCTGTACCATCACCCTTTGGTTTTCTGTATAAATCCGCAAAATATCCCGGGTGGGAAGCATAATTTTTTCTCCCCTGAAATCTGTAACCGCAATTCCCTCATTTACAAAGACGGAAATATCCTCCACCAGTTGCTTTACCTGCTGATTCAACTCATAATTACACACCTGGATTTCCGGTGTCTCAAGACTTTTATCAATCCGTGCCCTGACTTTCATGCCCTTCTCCCTATCTGTGGTACTTACCCATAACAAACGTACCTCTCCAGTACATTATCTAACAAAATACCCTTTGATGCAAGTACCAAAACTACCGTTTACCTCCCAAAAACTACCGTTCATCCAAATATTGATGTTTTTTCAAAATAACGTGTTATAGTTCCACTCGTAAATACAACTTTGGGAGGAGAACTATGGAAGCAATAAAAACAAGGAACCTGACAAAAAAATACAACGATGTCATCGCCGTTGATAACCTGAATTTACAAATTGAACAAGGCGAATTATTTTCCTTACTTGGTGTGAACGGTGCCGGAAAAACCACCACCATCAAAATGCTGTCCTGCCTGACAAAGCCTACAAACGGAGATGCTTTCGTTGGAGGAAGCAGTATAACTCAGGATGAACCGAGTGTGAAACAGGTTATCGGCGTATCCCCACAGGAAACAGCAGTTGCGCCTAATTTGTCCGTAAAAGAAAATCTGGAGCTCATGTGCGGTATCCACGGTTTTTCTAAAGAAAAAAGCAAAGCAAAAATTGCTGAGCTTGCGGAACAATTCAATCTAAGCAATATCCTTACCAGGAAAGCCGGAAAGCTTTCCGGTGGCTGGCAACGCAGAGTCAGTATTGCCATGGCACTGATCAGCGAGCCCTCCATCCTCTTTCTCGACGAACCAACCCTTGGCCTTGATGTCATTGCCCGGAGCGAGCTTTGGGATGTCATTCGCGCTCTGAAAGACAGAGTAACCATCATTCTTACCACCCATTACATGGAAGAAGCAGAAGCCCTGTCCGACCGCATCGGAATTATGAAAAACGGAAAGCTTTTAGTTACCGGAACCGCCAGAGAACTTATGGAGAAAACTTCTGCCGACCGTTTTGAAACTGCATTTATTTCTATCATAAAGGAGGCAGAATAATGAGAATGTTAACCTTTTCCAAAAGATGTGCAAAAGAGATTTTACGTGATCCGTTGAATTTGATGTTTGGCCTTGGTTTTCCTATTGTACTGTTATTGCTCCTTTCCGCAATACAAGCCAACATACCTGTTGCTCTATTTGAATTAAAAAGTCTGACCCCTGGCATTACCGTGTTCGGTCTTTCCTTTATGACACTGTTTTCAGCCACATTAGTTGCCAGAGACAGAGAAAGCTCTTTTCTGCAACGGTTATATACCACTCCGCTGAAATCCGCTGATTTTATCTTGGGATATCTGCTGCCGATTATTCCGATTGCCGTTATCCAAAGCGTTATCTGTTATCTGGTCGCCGTTATACTCGGTTTACCTGTTACCGTCCATATCCTGTCCGCCATTCTGATGATATTGCCTGTTGCTGTTTTTTACATTGCTCTCGGTCTGTTATGCGGCAGCGTATTTAATGTCAAGCAAGTCGGCGGTATCTGCGGTGCCCTGCTTACCAACTTATCTGCCTGGCTTTCCGGCATATGGTTTGATTTGGAATTAGTCGGCGGAACCTTCAAAAAAATAGCAGATCTGCTTCCTTTTGTTCACGCTGTGGAACTGGAACGGGCGGTACTGGACGGAAACTTTTCCGAAGCACTTCCCCATCTGTATCCGGTTCTCGCCTATGCCGTTATTATCACAATCGGTGCCGTTTTGTTCTTCTTACGACAAATGAAAAGACAATAAAATCGAGTAGGAGGGAAAATTTGAAATAAATTTTCCCGACCTCTCACACCACCGTACGTACGGTTCTCGTATACGGCGGTTCTTTAGTTTTCACGAACTATTAGGTAATAGTCAAGCATGGATGTATATCCCAGCTTG
>JAGAQI010000082.1 GCA_017622795.1 Lachnospiraceae bacterium | reverse complement strand
CAACGAGGCAAAGTATTGCCGGGGGCACACAGTGTACAATGTAAACCGGGCAATACGCAACCAATGGGTGAAGACATGAAGGAGAAGAACGAAGTACAGAAACGGATGCAGCTGCCGGAAGCGGTGTACAAACTGCTGGGCACAGAGGGCATCCAAAAAGAAGACATCCTGTATAAGGCAGAGCCGGACTTAGACCCGGAGCTTCGTTTTGCCAGAAATTATCTGGTGATGACGAAGGATGTACTGGTATTGATCAGCTACCCGTACCAGACCCACGGCAAGTTCCGCTTTGGCGGTTATGCAGGAAACGAGTTGGCAGACGTGTTGCCAGCAGAACCGGAAATTAAAAAGCTTTCCCTGAATGAGGTGGAGAAGCTGGAAATACTCCGGGCAGTCAATGGCGGTTCCTTAATGGCAACGGTGAATGGAGAAGAGCGATTCCTGTGTGCATTTTCCAATTCCCGCATGGGCGAAATGGAACGCGCTAAAAGAAATTTAGACAAAATCAAAAAATCCGAGGAGCTTTCCGAGGAAGATATTTTAGGTAAAAACAAGCAGGAGTGCTGTCCCAAGTGCGGCACCATGTATCCGGACCAGGAGCGTAAAATCTGTCCGCGCTGCATGGACAAAAAATCCCTGTTTGGCCGTGTGATGCGGTACTTTTTGCAGTACAAATGGCGTATTTGCCTGATGTTTGTGTGCTACCTGGCTATCGGTGCATTGAACCTGGCATGGCCATATCTTTCCGGTGCCTTCTTATATGACAAGGTATTGAGTAAAGATGCGGAATTAGTTAAATTTACCGAAAGCTTTGGCGGTAAATATACCGTTATTTTGGCGTATACCGTGGCAGCTATGGTGGTTACAAAAATCATCATGCAGTTACTCGGTATGCTGCACGGTGCCATGACGGCTCGTATTGTGCCGGAAGTGGTGGCAAAATTGAAGAGTGAAATTTTCAACTCTATGGGTAAATTATCCATTAACTTTTATAATTCCCGCCAGACCGGTGCCCTTATGACACGAGTGCTGGATGACGCGGGGGAAGTAACCGGATTTTTCATCGACGGTCTGCCGTACATATTTACCAACGCATTTACAATCATTGCAACCTGCGTGGTAATGATCAGCATTAATCCGCTGCTGGCAATTGCAGCGCTGTTTTTGCTACCGTTTTTAACCATCCAGAGTTACCGTATGACACCGAGAATGTGGACGTTCTACGGTAAGCGCCATCGTGCCAACCGTCGCTTAAACAGCCAGTTAAACGACAGCATTACCGGTGCCAGAGTCGTAAAAGCTTTTGGCCAGCAGGAGCAGGAATTAACCCGTCTTGGCAAGGGCAACAAGGGTGTCCGTGAGGCAGAAATTGACGTAATGCGTTACGACAACAAGTTTACCATTCTGTATTCCACGGTGGAAAACCTGGCATCCTTTATTGTATGGGGTCTGGGCTCTGCCCTTATCCTTTCCGGTACCAATATGGAATTCGGTATGCTGGTAACCTTTGCAGGCTATGTCAGCCAGCTGCAGGGACCTCTTGACTTTATGTCCTGGGTGTTCCGCTGGATGACCGACTGTTTAAACTCTTCCCAGCGTATGTTTGAAATTATTGATGCAGTTCCGGAAATTACGGAGGTGGAAAATCCTGTGCGTCCGGAGCGCATTAACGGTAAAATTGAGTTATCCCACGTAACCTTCGGATATGAGCCGCACAAACCGGTATTAAAGGATGTTACCTTTACGGTAGAAGCCGGCAAAATGCTTGGCATCGTAGGCCGGTCCGGTGCGGGAAAATCCACGTTGGTAAACTTGATTTCCCGTCTGTATGACCCGGAAGAGGGCACCATTAAAATTGATGATATTGATATTAAAGAGCTGGGTATTCCGGAACTTAGAAAGAGCATTGCCATGGTATCCCAGGAAACTTATATTTTCATGGGAACGGTGGCAGAAAATATTGCTTACGCGAGACCTGACGCCACCCGCAAAGAAATCATCGAGGCGGCCATGCAGGCCTCTGCCCATGATTTCATCTGCAAGATGCCACAGGGCTACGACACGATTATCGGTTCCGCAGGAAGAAGTCTGTCCGGTGGTGAGAAGCAGCGCGTTTCCATGGCAAGAGCAATCCTTGCCAACCCGCGTATTCTCATCTTAGACGAAGCAACCTCTGCAGTAGATACGGAAACCGAACTGGCGATTCAGGAATCTTTAGAAAAGCTGGTACAGGGCAGAACAACCATTTCCATTGCCCATCGTCTGTCTACCCTGCGTAATGCGGATACTCTCATCGTTATTGATGACGGTAAGGTGACGGAATCCGGTACTCATGCAGAACTCATTGAAAAGAAGGGAACCTTCTACAAGCTGATGGAGTTACAGACCAAAGCGCTTGCAATGAGAGGTGTGTAATTGTTTTTGCGTGACAAAGGGTTTGTCATGTATTAAAGGAGATTTATATGGACGAAGAGATGATGCAGAGCAATCTGCTGGAATTAGAAGAATTCGACGAAGAAAAAATGAAGGCGGAGTCTGCCGATTTGCTGGAGCTTCGCTATTTAACCAAGGAAAATGCCAAGTTCGAGCGTACCCCGGGCGGTTTTGTTACGCTTACCTATAAGGATAAGACCTATGACCGTGTGGGCGTATACCGTACGTTCCCTGTTACCATGCCGGAGGAGTTCATTTCCATCCGCGAAGCAGATGAAAAGGCAAGGGAAATCGGTGTAATTGAAAAATTGTCCGCTCTTGACCCGGAGCAGGCAAAAATGTTAAAGGAGCAGTTAGACCTTCGCTACTTTACACCGGAAATCACAAAGATTTTCGATATTAAGACAGAGTACGGATATGGCTATTTCCATGTAATGACAACTTACGGTGAATGCCGGTTTACTATCCACAACGGCGGAAGCTCCGTGGTTTCCTTAACGGATACCCGCATTGTCATCAATGACCTGGACGGCAACCGTTTTGAAGTACCGGATATTATGAAGCTGACCGTAGCAGAGAGAAAGAAATTAGACCTGTTTATTTAAACTGAGGTAAAACTATGAAATTATACTATGAGTTAAAGGAAGAACAAAAACGGCTGGTACAGTCTGACCCTTCCGAAGAGCTTTGGTACTGTGTGCCTTTAGACCTTCTCTACGACCGCAAAAACAAGGTGGCAGAAGAGAAGTTTGCAGGCAAAGAACAGTTTATTGCAGTAACTACCAAGCGCATTCTGGTTCTGAACGGCAACGAAATTTCTTATGAAAGAAATTTAGCGGATTGTGAAGAAGTGAAATGCGAAACCATGGTGGGATGCGGTATTGTAACAGCCAAAGTAAACGGTGCCGCAGAGCTGGTGGCACGGTTTTCCATGCGTCATATTGAGCGTGTTGCTTATGTGGCCCGTGGTGCAGATCTGCTTGCCAAGGGAGATACCGAAAAGATTACCAGCCACGAATATGAAAAATATTGTGAAAAGTGCGGCAGAGCACTTCCGGGCACCAGTAAGTGCCCAAAATGTGACGGTAAAAATGTGGTTATTAAAAAATTTACCGATTTATGCGGAGGGTATCAGTGGAAGCTGCTTGGCATTTCTGCCATTATGCTGCTTAGCTCCGCGATTTCCATTTTGATGCCGTATGTACAGAAAAATTTTATTGATAATGTGCTGGCTACAAAATCCGGCGACATGACGGATGTGGCAAAATTTGTGGGTATCATGCTGGCTTTAACAGCAGTAAATGTTACGCTCTATATTTTAAAGAACTGGTGGTGTGTACTGCTTGGTTCCCAGCTGTCCATGGATTTACGCCGCAAGCTTTATACAAAGATTCAGCGGCTCTCCATGAGCTTTATGAACAAGCGTAAGCCGGGCGAACTGATGAATCGTGTTTCCGGCGACACAAGCCAGATACGCCGTTTCATGGAAGAAGTATTCGGAGGTATGTTATCTGCGTTAATTACCATGATAGCATCCCTGATTATCATGATTTCCATTGATGCAAAAATGACATTATATTCTACCAGTTTGATTGTACTGGTATTTGTCATTACCCGTCTGTACTGGAGCTATATCCACAAGATTTTCCACAGACAGTGGGTAAAGGACGATAAGCTCCGCAGCGGACTGCAGGACGTTATTTCCGGTATGCGTGTGGTAAAGTCCTTTGGTCAGGAAGAGGCAGAAGTTACAAAATTCAAGGCGCTGACTGCGGATTTTGCCCAGGTGCAAAAGAAAAACGAAACCTTCTGGGCTCTGTTTTATCCGATGCTCACCTTCATCATGGGTGTCGGTTCCTACATTGCCATTTACTTTGGCGGTGTGGACGTATTAGAGGGCGGAATGACCGTAGGTACGTTGATGCAGTTTGTTACCTATACCGGTTATCTGTACGGACCTCTTGGCTGGATGACCCATCTCCCAAGAAGTGTGATGCAGATGATTACCAGTTTGAACCGTATTTATGACGTTTTGGATGAAGAACCGGCTATTAAAGACGGTGTAGAAGCTAAAGATGTGGAAATTCAGGGAGACGTTACTTTCAAGGACGTAACCTTTGGTTACAATTCCTATGACCCGGTTCTGGAGCACATTGATTTGGAAGTAAAGAAGGGCGAAATGATTGGTCTGGTAGGTGCTTCCGGTACTGGTAAGTCCACCATGATTAACCTTATCATGCGTCTGTACGACGTGGACCGCGGAGCCATTTTAGTAGACGGCGTGGATGTCCGTGAAATTAAGCAGGAGTCCTTCCACGACCAGATTGGTGTGGTATTGCAGGAAACCTTCCTGTTTTCCGGTACTATCCTGAATAACATCCGTTTTGCCAATCCGAAGGCTACCATGGAAGAGGTTATCCGTGCGGCAAAGGCAGCTAATGCCCACGATTTTATCGTAAAAACTCCGGATGGCTACAACACCTATGTTGGTGAACGAGGTTTCAATTTATCCGGCGGTGAGCGTCAGCGAATTGCCATTGCCAGAGCAATTTTAACCAACCCAAGACTTTTAATTCTTGACGAGGCAACCTCTGCACTGGATACAGAAAGTGAATACTTAATCCAGCAGGCATTAGACCGCCTTACCGAGGGCAGAACTACCTTCGCCATTGCCCATCGTTTATCTACTCTTCGAAATGCAGACCGTCTGGTTGTTATTGACGGCCACAGCATTGCGGAAGTGGGTACCCATGATGAGCTGATGGAAAAGAAGGGAATTTATCATGGTTTAGTAACCGCACAGCTGCAGATGGCTAAGCTGTAATATTTATTTTAGGGATTTATTGTTTTAATAGGCGTATCCATGATTTTATTCTACCAAAACCCGCTCTCGCTAGCATCGAAACGTAGCCTCACTAAGCTCGTGCGACTTTGGTCGCATCACCTCGCTAAGTGAGGACGTTTCTCCAGCGTTTTGTACGAATAAAATCTTGGATACGCCTTTATTAAAGCAGTGAAAAGCCAAAAAGAAAAGATTACAGCAAAGTCCGGCGTAAAATCCTGGTGCAACCAACTGTTATAAAAATGTTACATCCGGTTGCGTAATTGTTTTGCTTGTGTTATGGTGTTCTCAGATGAAGAAAACTACAATGTGAGTATTAACGCAAGGAGGTACTCAGGTTATGAGATTTGAAGAAAAAATTGTAGAGTTAAGAAAACAAAAAGGCTTGTCCCAGGAGGAACTGGCGGAGCAGCTTGGGGTGTCCAGGCAGGCGGTATCCCGGTGGGAGCTTGGACAGACATTGCCGGATATTTATAATCTGGTGCAGTTATGTGAGCTGTTTGGAGTGAGTGCGGACTATCTGGTAAAGGATGGTGCAACAAAAAGTAATAGCACAGGTGAAGAAACATCTCCGGAAGAGGCAAAACAGAAAGCCAAGGCGTTAGCCCGTATCGCAAAGGAACGGGCAAAACAGCAGCAGGCGGTCAGAACCTTTTATTATGCTATGTGGATTACTGCGATTATTTGCGTCAGCTTTTCTGTGGCGACCATGGTAGATTCCAGAACCTCGGAGCTGGCAGTTTGTCTGGTGGCAGCTGTAAGTTCTGTTTTATACATTTTTCTTTATAGAAAATCAGTAAAGGAAATAGAAAAATTGGACTTAGAACGGGAAGAGTTAGAATAATCAGAAGACAGCGGTGAATCGACGGAAATGTCGGTTGACCGCTGTTTTATTTTTTGATATAACATAAATGAACAGAATTATATACCGCAAAAGGAAAATAGAGGAGACTAATATGAACGCAGTAGATTGCATCAAATCAAGAAGAAGTATCAGAAATTATAAGGAAGAACAGATTCCGCAGGAAGTAATCCGTGAGGTGGTGGATTTGGCACGTTTTGCCCCAAGCTGGAAGAACACCCAGATTGCACGTTACTATGTGGTGCAGAGTGCGGAGCTTAAGAAAAAAATAGCAGAAGAATGTATGATGGACTTTGCTTTCAATACAAAGACATTGACAAAGGCTCCGGCTCTGGTGGTAGTAGCTTATGTGGAGAAGCGCTCCGGCTATGAACGGGATGGTTCCTTTACCACTTCCAAGGAAGACCGTTGGGAAATGTTTGATGCGGGTATTGCTACCCAGACATTCTGCCTGGCAGCAGCAGAAAAGGGGCTCGGTACCTGTATCATGGGTATTTTTGATGAAGCAAAAATTGCAGAAGCCATTAATCTTCCGGAGGGCCAGAAGGTAGGTGTGGTACTTGCCATCGGCTATCCGGCAGAAGAATCGGCAGCGCCTGCAAGAAAAGAAGCAGATCAGCTGGTACAGTTTTTATAGGGAACAGAGCGGGAGAACTCAGGAAACTCAGGAGGAAGCGTATGGAGACTGTGTTAATGAAAGCGGCATTTAAAGCACTGCTGAACAGTTCATCAGATATGGTGTTTTTAAAAGATACAAATTTAATATACCGGGCGGCATCCCTTCCTTTTGTTAAGATGACGGGAAAGATGCATCAGGAAGAGATTATCGGTTATACGGATGCAGAAATTTTTGAAGACCAGGAGCTGGCAAAACGTTATCAGGCAGATGACAGGAGGTTGATGTCGGAGGGAAAGGACCTGTTGGATTATATGGAGCCCATTGCCGACGATAACGGGCAGGCAAGATATGGGTCTACTTCTAAGTATTTACTAAAAAATGAGGAAGGAACCATCATCGGAATCCTGGGTGTAACAAAGGATATTACCAGAGAGTATCTGGCAAAACAACGGTATCAACAGGAGTTTAAGTATTTATTTGAGCTTCCGCAGGATACCTATGCAGTTTCGTATCTTGATGTGGACAGTTGGCGTATTATTAAGCAGAAACGCCAGCAAATCAACAATGGAACCCTGCAGCAATGCCGGACAGTGGAAGAATTACGCCAATATGCGGTAGATTCCATCGTGGATCCGGAATGTGATGCGGCTGTATTTTACCGTGAATTTTCTGCTGATAAATTATGGGCGATTTATTCCAGCGGAAGAAATCACCTGACCTTTGCATATGAGAGAAAGATGTCCGATGGTTCTGCCCGCTGGGTGCAAAATGAAGTGCATTTTTTGACGGAGGCAGAGAGCGGTCATTTGTGTATCATGCTTTCTGCAAAGGATGTGAACGACATTTATGTGGCAGAACAAAAAATTCTGGAAGCAGCAACGTTGGACCAGATGACAAAGGTTTTAAACCGCGAAACTGCCATGGAACATATTACCCGGACGCTCAACCAGGAGGAAGAGAAGCTTCATGCTCTGTTTATGCTGGATGTAGATAATTTTAAGGGATTAAATGATACCCTGGGTCATCAGGCAGGAGATGAATTTTTGATTAACCTTGCGAAAGAGCTCAAAAATGCGATGTCTGACAAGGGCATTGTCGGAAGAATCGGTGGTGACGAGTTTTTCCTTTTTTTGCAGAATATTTCTTCGCCGGAAGAAGCGGAAAGAAAAGGGCAGGAATTATTAGAGGTAATCTCTCTGGCGGCAAAGCCGTATACGGAAGTGAAGGTAAGCGGAAGTATAGGCATCAGCCTGTATCCGGACAACGGAAAGGACTTGGATGCCTTATATGCGAACGCAGACCGGGCTTTATATGAGGCAAAAGGAAGCGGTAAAAACCGATTTGTCTTTGCAAAATAAATGAAATTAATATTTCAGAAATATTTCTCCAACATTCTTTAAACAAACCTGCGGTATTCTAACATCATCAACAGGAAATACTGAAAAAACAAGTTTAAAGAAAAAGGAGATTAATGTTATGATGAAGGAAAAAGATGCAAGTCAGATTATGGACGAATTAGAAAAGAACGGTGTTGACATGAAGGAAGAAATCAAGGAAGCTGCCAAGGAAGCACCGGAAATGATTAAGGACACTGTAGTGGACAGTTATAAGAAGATTGAAGATGCCGTAGTTGGCGGTTACAAGAAGATGGAAGATGCTGTGGTTGGCGGTTATAAAAAAATCGAAGAAGGCGCTGTAGAAGGCTTCCAAAAGATAACTGACAAGGCAGTAGAAAAGCTGTTTAAAAAGGACGGCGAAACCGTAGAAGAAGCAAAGGAACGGCTTTCTGCAAAAATCAAATAAATAGTTGCAATAAGAAGGGTGCAGGCATCATGCCGGCACCTTTTTTCTTGCCATTGACGAAAGAAATAAAAATTTTTATACTTTTCTTGTAACGAAATCACATCCAAACGGATATATGATTGTAACGAAACGAAAGAGTTACAAAAGGAAAGGCTGCCAATGGAAACATTATACCGGGAAAATGTGAAAATTGTATCTCACTATCTCTATTCCCTGTGTGGGGATGAGGAACTGGTGAAGGACTTGACCCAGGAAACTTTTCTGCGGGCGTATGAATCCCTGGAGCGGTTTGACGGCAGCTGTAAAATTTCCACCTGGCTGTGCCAGATTGCCAAACATTTGCTATATCAACATTGGGCAAAGGCAGGACGTCAGGTTCCTACAGAGCAGGAGGAACTGACACAAATTACTTCTGCGATGGAAAAAGATAATCCGGAGAATTCTGTCATTACCCGGATTGAACTTATCGATTGCTTAAAAGAGCTGCAAAAGCTTCCGGAAGCCATGCGGGAAGTGGTATATTTGCGGGTTATGAGCGATTTGTCGTACCGGGAAATCGGTGAAATTATGGGGAAAAGCGAGAATTGGGCAAGGGTGAATTTTTACCGGGCCAAGGAACTTTTGTTGAAAGGATGTGGCAGGGATGAGTAAAAGAGAATGCGATATTATCAAGGATTTATTGCCGTCTTATGTGGATGCAATCTGCTCGGAGGCAAGTAAGGAATGGATAGAAGAACATTTGAAAGAATGTGAAGAGTGCAGGAAAACGGTAAACATATTGAAACACACAGAAATTTCTGCAAAGAAGTTAGAACAGGAAAGCTTAGAGGCAGGACGGAAAGTGCTTCGGAAGAATTTACGGCAGAGTGTATTAAATCTGGGACTGTGCCTTCTTACGGCATTTCTGATGCTTTTGGTCTTTGAACTGGCCGGTGCGAAAATTCCGTACATGGCATTACATATTATTTTCCCGATTTGCCTGTTAATGACATGGCTTACCTTCCGGAACCAGAAAAAACTTCGGACCTGGGATAAGTGGGATTCTGTAATGACAGTGACGGCAGTGCTGGCAACGGGATACGGCGCCGGTATGATGAGACATGGTTTTTCACGAGCTGTTAATGGGGAAACCATATTTGGATTAGCGCTGAATGAATTCGGACCGTTTTTGTATTGGCAAATGGTTTTGGCAGCAATACTCTGCTTTTATGTCTATGTACTTCAGATAGTACGTACGGTAAAACAGGGAAGAAGTAACAGTTTGCCGCTATGCTTAAGTCTGACCGGAATTTTTCTTATGATGGCGTATTGCATTTATATGGGGTATCTTACCGATTTGAACTCCGCAGAGGAAATGTTAAAGAAGGAAACGTTTACCGTGTTGCTTGTGGGGCTGAATTGTACCTTTGTATTTGCTATGATGGATAAAATGGTTAAGAGATAGTGAAAATTGGATTTAAAAAAACGAAATATTCAAGAGTTTTTAAAACGGACTTTAAAAACTCTTGAATATTTTTTTTGTTTAAAGTATACTATAAGTAGATAAGGCGGAAAGGGGGATGCATATGATTCAAAGAAAAGATTACATGGAAAAGTTAAAATTTTGGCAAAATAAGCAGGTAATCAAAGTAATTACCGGAATTCGAAGATGTGGAAAATCAACGTTATTGAGGCAGTTTAAAGAATATCTGTTGACGCAGGGAATAAAAGAAGAGCAATGTATTTTTCTTTTACTGGATGACTTAAGTAACGAAGAGTTAAGGGAATATCACCGGCTGTACGAATATATCACAGAACGATTGACAAAAGAGTACCGGTACTATATCTTTTTAGATGAAATACAGCTGGTTCCGGATTTTCAGAAGGCTGTGGACAGCTTATATTTGAGGGAAAATGTAGATATTTATTTAACCGGGTCCAATGCGTATATGTTGTCGGGAGAATTGGCAACGTTGTTATCCGGACGCTATGTGGAAATCAGTATGCTGCCATTCTCGTTTCGTGAATATGCAGAGGCTACCGGGCAGGATAAGAAACAGGCATTTCAAGGCTATTTTTCGCGCGGGGGCTTCCCGTATGCAACACAGATAACCGAGAACGAGGCATATCAGGAGTATATCGCCGGAATTTTTCATACGGTTTTGTTAAAGGATATTGTAGACAGAAAAAAGATAAACGATGTAAAACTTTTGGAGGCAATACTCCGATTTTTGGCTGACAATGTGGGAAATATAGTATCTGCTAAGAAAATTGCGGATACCCTTACCAGTATGGGAAGAAAAACAACAGCGGTAACGGTGGACAATTATTTGACTGCATTACAGGAAGCTTTTGTTTTGTATGAGACGGAACGGTATGATGTAAAAGGAAAACAGTACCTGCAGTCCTTGAGTAAGTATTATCTGGTAGATATGGGCTTTCGAGCTCATTTGCTCGGAAAGAAGACAAGAGATTTTGGGCACGTATTAGAGAATATTGTATACCTGGAACTGCTCCGCAGAGGGTATCGCGTATCTGTCGGAAAGGTAGATACGGAAGAAGTGGATTTCGTTGCTCAAAAAGGGGATGAAAGGTGTTATTATCAGGTTTCGGCTACGGTTTTGGAAGAAACCACTTTTGAACGGGAAATACGTCCATTAAAAAAAATCACGGACAATTACCCAAAATACATCCTGTCCATGGATGAATTTCCGTTGGGAGAGGACGGCATTAATCAGGTAAATATTATTGACTTTTTGCTGGAAGGAGAATCCTAGTGAAAACAACAGAGCATATCATTAAGGCAGTAGAACCCGGCTCCATTGCGGAAGAGCTGGAAGTGGAAGCAGGGGATGTTTTACTTGCTATTAACAATCAGGAAATAGAAGACGTTTTTGACTACCGCTGCATGATACTGGAGGAATATCTGGAGGTATTAATCCGGAAAGCAGACGGAGAAGAGTGGCTGTTAGAGGTAGATAAGGACGAAGATGAGGATTTGGGATTAGAGTTTGAAACGGACCTTATGAGCGATTACCGCTCCTGCACGAACAAGTGTATTTTCTGTTTCATCGACCAGATGCCAAAGGGAATGCGGGAAACCTTGTATTTTAAGGATGATGATTCCCGTCTTTCCTTTATGCAGGGCAATTATATTACCCTTACCAATATGAAGGACAAGGATATCGACCGGATTATACGGCTGAAACTGGCACCGATTAATATTTCCGTGCAGACCACGAATCCGGAGCTGCGTTGCAAAATGTTGAACAACCGGTTTGCAGGAGAGAAGCTGAACTATTTGCAGAAGCTTTACGAAAACGGTATCGAGATGAACGGACAGATTGTATGCTGTAAGGGTGTGAACGATGGCGCAGAGTTAAAACGCAGCATTGAGGATTTGATGCAGTATCTGCCGTTTATGCGCAGTGTTTCCGTGGTGCCGGCGGGCATTACAAAATACCGGGAGGGTTTGTATCCGCTGGAACTTTTTTCGAAGGAAGAAGCGGAAGAAATCATCGACTTAATTGAAAGTTATCAACAGAAATGCTTTGAAGAATATGGTTTGCATTTCATTCACGCCAGTGATGAATGGTATATTATTGCAGGAAGAGAATTTCCGCAGGAAGAAACCTATGATGATTATATCCAGCTGGAAAATGGTGTGGGCATGATGCGCCTCTTACGTACGGAATTTACGGAGGCAATGGAGCAGCTAAAGCAGAGTGAAAAATATGCAGAGTTAAAGGAACAGTTGCACCGCACCATAACTGTTGCCACCGGAAGACTTGCGGCGCCGCTGCTTACGGAACTGGCAGGAGAACTGATGGACGAATTTACGGGACTTCAGATTAACGTGGTTCCTATCCGCAACGATTTCTTTGGTGAAACCATTACGGTCTCCGGGCTCATTACCGGACAGGATTTGATAAAGCAGTTAAAGGAAAAGAAAGAGTCCGGAATGGAACTTGGGGATGTAATGATTCCGTCCAATATGCTTCGTACCGGGGAACTGGTTTTCTTAGATGATGTTACTACCGCCGAGGCAGAAGCCGCTTTGGACGTGAAGATTATCATTAACGGACCGAAGGGAAAAGACTTTGTGGAAGCGGTTTTAAATCCAAAGTACAGGGACGGAAGAGATAACGGAAATTTTGTATACATCAAGGCATATGACCGATAGAATAAAGGAGTAAAACGATGTTAGCTAATTACCATACACACACAAAACGTTGCGGACATGCTTCCGGAGAGGACCGGGAATATGTGGAGGCTGCCATCCGGGCAGGATTCCGGATTTTAGGTTTTGCAGACCATTGCCCATGGGTATTTCCGAGAGAGGACTATGTATCCAATATCCGAATGACACCAAAGGAAGTGGACGGTTACTTTTACAGCTTGGAAAGCTTACAAAAAGAATATGCAAAGGACATAAAAATTTATATTGGCTTTGAAACGGAATATTGCCCGGGAATGATGGAGGCTCAGGATGAATTGTTGGCCGGGTATCCGCTGGACTACATGATTCAGGGACAGCATTTTCTTGGTGCGGAATATGATTCCGTGTATACCGGCTGGAAGCACGACGAACCGGAGGTGTTGAAAGGTTATGTGGATATTGCCATTGAGGGAATTAAGTCCGGCAGGTATTTATATATGGCGCATCCGGATTTAATTAACTTTACCGGGAGTGAAGAATTGTACCGTCAGGAAATGACCAGACTTTGTCAGGCCATGAAAGAGGCGGATATGCCGCTGGAAATCAATATTCTTGGTCTTTGGACAAAACGGCAATACCCGGCAAGGCGTTTTCTGGAGCTGGCGCGGGAAACCGGAAACACAGCAATTCTGGGCGTGGATGCCCATGCTCCGGAGCAGCTGTTGAATTATGAGGCAATAGAACAGGCAAGAAAGCTGGCAGAAGAATATAGCTTGCCATTGGTGGACGGGGATTTGCTCGGAAAGTAAAACAGTTCATAAAAAGAGTTAATTATCTTGACGGCAGATAAGGTTATCCTGTAAAATAGATTCGTATAGGAAATTTGTACTAAAACACAAGAGAAAGGTATCGGAAAATTACGTATGGCAAAGGGCGAAAAGAAAGAGAAAAAAGCGAAAAGACTTGGTTGGGAAATGTTAAAAAATGCACCAATCAAAAAGAAGTTAACTATTTCACACGGAATCATTATTGTGTCGACATTCCTTTTAATTGTGGCACTGTTAGGTGCTATGAAAGGAATTGAAAGTTATGTGGAAAAAATGTACACCGGTCCGGTAACCAACTCCTTTTACATTGGTGATTTCCGTTATTCTCTGGCAGATATTCCACGGGCCATTAACTTTGCAAGAGCAGAGGGCGGCGTCGGAGATGCAGATGCAAGAGCTGTTGCGGCACAGGCGGAAATAGAAGTACAGGAAAACTGGCAAAAAATGATGGAAGCGTATGCTGTGTTAAAGGACACCCTGCTTTCTGAAGAGAGTAAGGCAAAGCTGAATACCATATATGGGGAATTGGCGAATTTGCAGCCAAACTTGGACCAGGTTCTGTTGCATTTAAAAAACGGCCGTGTTTCCACTGCCGGTACGTTTTTTGACGAGGGTGTAAAACCACAGCTGGACAAAGTCCGTGAAGAGGTAGAAACCTTAGATCAGGAAATTTATAATGTCAGTAGGGAATATGAGGAACAGGCAGCGCTGATTTCCAATATTTTAATTGTAGTTGGTATTGTTATGTTAGTAGCAGTTACTATTTCTGCGATGGTGATTACAAAGCGTATTACCCAGATGATTTCTGAACCGCTGGAAGAGGTTACGACGGCAGCCGGCAAAATGCGTCAGGGTGAGATGGGGGCATATGCGGAAATCAAGTATCAGTCGGAGGATGAGCTGGGCGTTCTGGCAGAATCCATGCGCAGTACAATGATGACGCTGGAAGAATACATCAAAGAAATATCTTCCATTCTGGCCCAGATGGCGCAGGGTGACTTAACAAAGAACTTTAATGAGATTACCGATTTCCTTGGTGATTTTTCCAGTATTAAAGAATCTTTTGTGTTTATTTTAAAGGAATTTAATAAGACCTTAACCAATATTCACATGGTTTCCGAACAGGTAGACCGTGGCTCTGATGAAATTGCGACAGCGGCAAATGAACTGGCGGCAAGTACCGAAGAACAGGCAAGTGCGGTAGAAGAGCTTACCGCCACAATAAATACGGTAACCAGTATGGCGTTGGATAATGCTAAGGGTGCGGAAGGCGCATATCATGGTGTGCTTGCTTCGGTGCGTGATGCGGAAGAAAAACGTAAACAGGTAGAAAAGCTGCAGGAGGAAATGCAGCAGATTAAAGAAATTTCTGATGAAATTGCCAATATTATTACTGCCATTGAAGAAATTGCAGATCAGACCAGCCTGTTATCCTTAAATGCCTCTATTGAGGCGGCAAGAGCCGGTGAAGCTGGCCGTGGTTTCGCGGTTGTAGCAGACCAGATTGGTAAACTTGCTACTGACAGTGCCCAGGCTGCAGTCAGCACAAAGGAACTGATTGAAAAGACTGTGGCAGAAATTGATAAGGGTAATGCAATTACGGAAGAAACCGCAGTTGCGTTTGATGCCATTATCAAAGAAATGACCGGTTTTGCCGGAGCGGCACAGGGTTCCAAGGAAATGGCAGAATCCCAGGCAGAAATTTTGAAACAGGTTGAAGAAGGAATTAATGAGGTTGCGGCAGTAACCCAGGAAAATGCGGCTTCAGCGGAAGAAAGCCTTGCTACCAGTGAAGAACTGGCAGCAAGAGCGGCTGAACTGGCAGAGCAGGTAAATAAATTTAAACTGCATTAGGGCAAATAAAAGAACAAGCCACCGTTTTTGTTGAAACGGTGGCTTTTATGTTACAAAATAATGTAATATATTACAAAAAAATGAATAACTTAAACGATTTCTTGTTGAAAAATGCCAAAAAGTGGTGTACACTTATTTTATTGATGTATTATCTTATAGGATTGAGGTATTGGGGCATCAACAAAAAACATGAAGGAGGAAGAAGTAATGAAAAAGAAATTCATGCTTCGAGTTATGGCATGGCTTTTAGCTGTTGCCATGTTATTACCTTCCGCAGGTAATTTATTTACTGCTTATGCGGAAGAGGGGAAGGTAGCGTATGAAGGTACGGTAACATTTGCGGATACTACCGGCTGGACAGAAAAAGAGTTAACTTTAACAGAGTTAATCGGCAATGTAGCTCCGGATGATGTGTCTTACATCGAATTTTCCGGTGACACAGGATTTAAATTAGGTTATAATCCTGCAGATCATGGTGAGTGGATTTGGACAGATTCGTTGAAGACACACGTAAAGTCTGACATTGCATTCGATGGCTGGTATGTATTTAAGTTCTGTCTGCAGAAAAATGCAGATGGTAAGGACTATACCATCAACTGGAAGGTTGTAACCGGTGCGGATGAGGTTCCTGAAGTTAAAAAGCCAACTACAGTAAGTGACGCGGATTATGTAGGTGACTACGGTTTGGGTTATACTGTTAGTGTAAATGAACTCAAAAAGATTGATGGTGATGTAAAAGTAACCATGAACTATCAAGAAGTATCCACAGGTTACGAGTACTATCGCTTAATCGTTTTCAATAAGATCACTGGTTGGCCAAAGCTTCCACAGAGTGATTATGCCAAATTGGATTATGTTTTTAATTCCTATGACACGATTGAGTTAATTAATGGTGAATCCTCCATTTCCTTTGTTTTAAAAGAAAGTGCAGTAGATAAAATTATCGATGGTGAGGGTGGACTTGGCTTCCAGGTTTACGGTATCATCATTACTGACGTGAAGGTAGAAGCGGCGGCGCCAAAGGCAACTGCGACACCAAAGCCAACCGCAACACCAACACCAACTCCTGTGCCAATCACAGAAGATACTTATAAGACTGTTGGTGATGTATTATTAGTTACAGAAGATATGGTAAAAAATGGTACTGTTACTGTGGAAAGAGCCCAGTACAACAGCATCATTATCCCTGCTAACCTTAAGGCCGATGTTCTGTTAAAGACTGTTAAGGCTGATGAAGTTGTGGTAGAAGGCGGT
>JAGAQI010000081.1 GCA_017622795.1 Lachnospiraceae bacterium | reverse complement strand
CATGATTTCAGCAATGCTGTAACCCTGTTTCACCAGCCGGACAACATATTCCTTTGCCCTGCCGAACTCCTTAAACAGAAGCACGGTTTCCCGCACATTTCCGTACACCTTCCAATAACCGGAATATAAAAAGTTTTTTCCTCCCTGTTCCATGAAGCCTTTTACATCTACTGCAGGATACCCAAGCAGAAGGCCCAGTTCATGAGGAAACGCTTCTTTTTCCTGCTTATGTGCGGTATACTTTTTTGATACCCTCTGTAACAACGAATATAATTCTCCGCCCTCGTAGCCAAGATCCAAAAGTAATCTCTGAACAGTCTGTTCTGTGAGATAAACAATCAGTTCATTTACTTTATACAGCAAAAATACCTGTTTTCCATCGTATTCCGAAAGAAGATACATCGCAATCCTTGTTCCTCTTAAAGAATGCATTAAAACCGACTCCATACCCTCAGGAATTATCAGTAGATTCGATGGTTTTAATCCCGCCAGAAGCGGAGCACACTGTATGGCAATTTGCTCCGAAAGCCACTTATTATCATGCTGCATCATTTTGATTCACCTTCTTTATTTTTAGAAAACATCGTTACTCTTCTAGTTTTTCACACGATTACTTTGGCTATACAGTAATCAGTTTCCTGTAATTCCTCGGTTAGTCTTAACTAACTCCTAAGGTTAGTTTAGCCTAACTTATATTAGTTGTCAAGAACTTTTATAAATAATTTTTCAAATAAAAAACAGCAGTACGAATTTGATATGTACTGCTGTCTTTCATATATTTTCTTTTAATTCTCCGCCCGTTTATGACATCCGGAACACCGGGAACAGGCTGTTCCTGCCTCCATACCCGCATCATACGCATAGGCACTGCCTCCGTTTCCGCCATAAGAAAAGTTTCTGACATTCTCCAATAAACATACTGCCTGGGAAGCAATTCCAAGACCCTCTCCGGTAAAACCAAGACCCTCTTCTGTCGTTGCTTTTACATTCACCTGGGAGATATCAATCTGCAAAACCTCCGCAATATTTGCTCTCATCTCCTGCAAATACGGTGCCATCTTCGGCTTCTGGGCAATAATGGTGGCATCAATATTTTCCACAATATACAGTTCCTCATCCAGCATCTCTTTTACTGCCTTTAACAGCTCCATACTGGAAACACCCTTATACTTTTCGTTGGAATCCGGAAAATGCTTCCCAATATCCCCAAGGGCTGCTGCACCAAGCAACGCATCCATGATGGCATGCAGCAATACATCCGCATCGGAATGGCCAAGCAATCCCTTTTCATACGGGATTACCACACCACCCATGATGAGTGCTCTATCTTCTACCAAACGATGTACATCATAACCTGTACCGATTCTCATAGCTTATCCTCCTACTGACGATTATTTTTCTTACCATATTTCCTCTGCAGCTTCTTTGACATCACCTGCTCGTTTTTCTTTTCTTTTTTCGGTTTACGGTTGCCACGCTTCTCTGCCAGGAACACATAATAACCATCTTTTTCTTTTACCGTAACACCACCAAACACCGATGACAGCTTGTTTCTGTACCAGTCCAGGCGTTTGGTTACCATCACCATTTTGCCGCCGATGGCAAGCTTCTTAAAACCATCCTCGATGAAGCCCTTTGCCACCGCAAAGTCCGTGTGATACGGCGGGTTACTGAGTATCAGGGTAAAACCCGTTTCGGAAATTTCCTTTAAACCGTCGCTAAGGCGTATGGTTACGCCTTCCACTCCGTTTGCTGCTGCATTCAGCTTCGCTAATTGCACCGCATTTTCCGAAACATCGCACATCACAATCTTGTCCGCACCAATCTGCTTTGCAGCAAGAATTCCCACCACACCGCAGCCGCAGCCAAGGTCCAAAACCTTGTCATCTTCCTTAAATTCCACAAAGGAAAGCATTGCGCTGGTTCCTTTATCCACCGCAGTCGGCGAAAACACCTCTTCATTTGTGTTAAGTACAAGGTCAACCCCTTGTACAGTTTCTTCAATCAGCATAATATTTCCTCATAATTCTATTTGTTATTCTTCGCTCTTTAAAT
Organism: Lachnospiraceae bacterium; assembly: GCA_017622795.1. GTDB lineage: Bacteria > Bacillota > Clostridia > Lachnospirales > Lachnospiraceae > SIG299. Next base: position 5,372 of record JAGAQI010000081.1, on the reverse strand, counting down.
ACCGGTCAATTGCATTTGCCACGCCTATCGCAATTTTTTTCCGATACTCTTCGGTTGCCATCAGCTCATCCTCTTCCGGATTGGACATAAAACCCATCTCTAAAATAGTCGTCGGCACCGTGGTCCAGTTGATACCGGTCATGGTATCGGTTTCCCAAACGCGGCGTTTTTTCGCTCCGGTTTCTGCCACCACTTCCTCTAAAACCAACTCGGAAAGTCTTTTACTTTCCTCATACCATTCGCTGTTGTAGGGATTATCCGGCGTTTGGCAAATTGTCATGACTCCTTTAGCCGAAGAGCTTTCCGCACTGTCCGCATGAACGCGGATGAACGCATCTGCTTTTGCTTCATTTGCAATGATTGCACGTTCTACGTTGGAAATATCAACATCATGGGTTTCCCTTGTCATAATGACATCATAGCCTCTGGCAAGCAGTTCTTCCTTTAGCAAAAGACTGACTTCCAACGTTAACTTATATTCCGGAATTCCGGTGGATGCTCCCTGAGTTCCGGAAGAAACCTTCGCTTTCATCACATTCGAACCCGGTCCGTTTGGTTCCTTGTCGTAATTCCCCTTCCGCTGATGCCCCGGGTCGATAACGATAAGCAACGGTACCTCGGTTGGAGTCGGCGTTGGAGTACTGGTCGGGGTTGGACTCGGGGTTGGAGTTGCCGTAGGCTCCGGGGTTGGAGTGTTTGTTGGCGTAACCGTTGGAGCTGTGGTTACTGTTGGCTCCAATGTTGGTTCACTTGTCGGCACAACCGTTGCGGTTATTACCGGTACATCGGTTGGAGTTGACACTGTATTATTTTTATCTGCACAACCGGCAAGTAATACCATTCCCACTGCCAGCACTAACATTTTATAGTTTAATTTCATGAATTGAAAACCCTCTCTGTTTACGCATCCGTACTTTATACCATCCGTTCACGGCACGAAGACATTATAGCACACAACAAAAAAAACGGAAAGACATTCCTTTCCGTTTTTCTTTTGTTATTTCTTTTCGTTTGCTTGATTCAATTTATAATTTTCAATCGGGCTGCGGGTAGATTCTTCCAGCTTACGGCGTTTCGTAAACATAATGCAGCCATGACGCATATTTCCCGCTTCTGCACCGGAAATATCGCAAACTCCCATTTCACTTGTTTTCATGCCGTCCGGCCCCTGTTTTAAAGTCCAGTGCTGGCATTCTCCGCAATAACCCATGGTAATTCACCTTTCTCTGATGTGATATTATAATTATAACAGAGAATCAAACAATTGGGAAGTGGAAAATAAAAAAGTTTCCAAGGTATAAAACCTTGGAAGCCGTGTAGCGAGAGAGGGATTTGGTCTCCGCTCCCGCTCCGGTCGGCGCTAAACGAACGTCCCCCGGACGTTCAGCGCCCCACTCCACCACGTGGTGTCGCGGGTTTGACTACATAGCCCGCTACTAAAACAAAAAAAGGAATCCTTTCGGATTCCTTCTTTGTTTTAGTAGCGAGAGAGGGTATCACGCCCCTTCACTACTTTAATTACTTAGTGTTTCACTACTTTCCCAAAAGAGTTTTCCAAATGTTTGCCAAGTTTTAAGAAAGAACATTCTGGTTGCAACTTACTATATAGCCGCATTTTTTCTTTCATTGTATCACATCTCAGTCTTGATAGTAAATACCTTTTTCTTCCGCAAACAGAAAAGAAGTCCCGAAATCACTCTCGGAACTCCCATATAATCTCTTATTCAATTTTATAAATAAACGGTACAGCCTCTATGTAGCTTTAGCCAACTTACCAAATCATGTTCAAATACCAGTCCTTGCTTGTTTAAGTGAATCGCAGGAAAACTTTCCAGGCGAAACAGCGCATACGCCTTATCTCGGCCAATCTTGAGATAGTCCATCACATCATCGACTGATAACAATCTGTTCTCTTCCATTTTTTCAATCCTGTTTTCTTGCTCTTCTTCTGTCTTTTTCTTCATCCATTTACCTCCTTTTTTCTTGGTATTGAATCTATATCATATTTTTTCTACGAAAATCAAGGATAACTCCCGAGTTTATAATTTTTTAATAATTTCATACTTTCTCCCACTCGAACACCTTTCTGTTATATCCGCCCCCGGTATTGCTTAACATATAAAGTAACAAATGAGGATTTTGTAAATCCGAACCAAACAACAGAAAGAACTTGATAAACGAAGGGAGAAACATTATGGACGAATTTATGGAAACTATGACAGTGGAAGAATTTATGACCGCAGTGGAGTATGAAAGAAGTCTGATTCGCAAACCTGGAGAACCAGACAGCATTGTGGAAGCCGAACCATTGCTTGACAAAAGATTTTGTGAAGACATGGCTCAGACCGTCCAACATTTGTTAGGACATCAGTACGAGGTAGAACACGTCATCTGCCCTAAGAACAATGGTGTAAAATTGGATGGCCTTCTCATTAAAAAGAAAGGCACCTGCGTTGCATCAACCTTTTATCTCGGCCATCTGTATAATGACTTTAAACATGGTCAAAGCACCATTACGGAACTATCCTACCGAATGGTTAATGCCTATCTTCAGGATGAAGAAGAAAACAAACGCTTTGCGGGTTCCTGTGCCAACTGGCTGGACCGCACCTACATTCTTAACCATGTTGTATACCGCATTGTCAATCGGGCCTTTAATGAAGAACTGCTAAAGACAGTTCCCTACAGCCCACTTGATAATGACCTGGTAAAAATCTTTTACATCAATGCTTTGCAAAGCGACACATTTACAGGTATTATGACTATTACCGATTCCCTTATGGATGCCTTGGGACTTACCCTGGCAGAACTGGAAGAATACTCGGAAGAAAATACACCAACCCTGCTGAAACCAAAATTCAGGGCAATGGATTCTTTTCTTTCCATCCTGTGCGATGAATATGTCGCTTCCGAACCGAAAAGCGGCCTGTGGGTTCTTACGAATGAAAAGAATATGTATGGGGCAAGCGCCATCTTCTATGACGGCCTCATGGAAAGCATCAGCGAACTTCTTGATTCTGACCTTTACATTATCCCAAGCAGCATTCACGAAGCCATTATTTCAAAAGCACCGCTCCCAATGTTCGAGGACTATATGCGAGGTCAAATCAGGTCCATCAATTCGGATGCCAATGTTTTGAGCAGGGAAGAGGTTCTTTCCAATAATCTTTACTATTACAAACGCCATTCCAACCAAATTTCTGTTGTTTAAGAACGGTCCCCCCGCCTTGTAGGCGCGGGGGATTTGTTCTACCCATTCCTCCGACACGTTTTCAGGTCCTCAAACCGTCTTACCGTTGTTATTTGCTCCCGGATATTATATAACAAGAATATAAACTGAATAACACATACACGAAACAATTATTTTATCATAGAAAGGACATGGATATATGACATGTAAAATTACCCTCCTTAGCAGTGGAGAAAACAGCTTTATTGAAGTTGAACTGCCCGTTATTGATTGGGAAGCCGCTACTGGACTTCCATTGGAAGAATTGGAAACTTACCGCCTGATAGATATTGAAGCAAGCAACTGTTTTCATGATTGGGATTACGAACACATCAGTATCGACGAACTCAATTCCGCTGTCCGTGAATTTAACTCTTATCTTCCAGAAGAACAGGAACTTATTCTTGATATCTATTACTGCAGCGTCAACCGTGATTTGGACGATTTCATTCTTGCTATCAATACCCATTCCCTTTATGAAGTCTTTGTAAATCCCCAATACCGAAGAACAAGAATTCTTGCTGGCATCTCTCTTTTAAAGAGTATCAGTTTTGAACTTGCTGAAGAAGCCACGGATAGAAAAGGGCTTTTGCCGGACGAGGCAGCCCTGACCCTTTTCTATCTTGGCATCCAGTCCGACAGCATAATCTATGTTGACCGAAACGGAAGAAATCTTCTGCTTGTCAAAAGTGAAGACCTTATTTCCCTTCCGACAAAACGAACCTATGATTTTTTAGAACGATTCGACAAAAACTTTGGATGGGGGTGTTAAATCATTGAGCAAGTATGAATTGTATATGCAGGTGGATGCCGTCCAGCGTTTCCTTGCTGACCTCTACGACCATGACCAGCAGGAGAAGAAGAAAGCAGAAAAGGCACAGCCACCAAAAAACGATAAAAAGAAAGGAACAGTAAAACATGGATGATTATTTTGATTGTGAACCACATTTTTTCGGAGATGAGGACTGTCCGATAGATATCACGCCCAAGAAAGCTGTTAAAAACAACTCCTACGAAATGGCCAAGGATATCTCCATTGAACTAATCCATTTTTGTAAGGAATTATGCCTTAAAGACAAGGACAAGGTAATTCTTGCCCCGCTTGTTAATCAGTTGGTGAGATGTTCGTCCAGTGTGGCAGCCAATACAGCAGAAGCCACTAACGTATATCTTTCCCCTAAGTTCAGGGCTTCCAAGTTGAACATAGCCTGTTCGGAAGTGAAGGAAACTCTTTACTGGCTGGACCTCCTCTACAAAACAGATTATCTCCCAAAGGAGGAATACATCCACTTCAAGAAGGAATATATTTTCATTCTCAATATTCTATATAAAGGACTCAGGTCTCATAATAAAGATTAGATATAGAAAAGTCGCCCTAGCACTTCACGCTTTGGGCGACTTTTAATAATCATAAATTACGGGACTTTACTTTCACTTTAACATAGCATGGATAAGTTTGTGGATAAGTTATTGTTTAATAACATAAATCCATTTTGCGTATGGTATGCTTTCATCGTAAGATGGGAAGCATACTTTAGAATCTCCAACTTTAGCCCAAGTATCTTCTGCAATAGGATTATTTGTTATAAAGCAATCGTTATAAATCCAATTTTCTAACTCGATAGGGTTGCTAGAACAGATGGATAATAGCATCCTTAAGACATCACGGTCTTCGTAATTTCGTACACGTTCACTAATGTCGTAGTTGATAGCTAGGTAGTAGCACCCATTATCAACATCACGATATAAAGCTAAATCTGGTGTACTTCCTACTCCGCCCCAATAGAATTCCATAGAAAAGTTGCTAGCATAGAAGCCTGTACCATTTGTTGCTGTTACACCAATAGCATCTTCAAGAGCAAGCATTTCTTTTTCTTTTTTTGCAGAATTGTCACGATTGTCTTGACCATCACCAAACCAACCATAAATTTTGGTATCTTTACTATAAAGACCAGCATTGTTATAATCTGTAAGTACAGATATTTCAACGCCACTATCTAAAGTAACCTTATCACCAAATTCCACGCCAATATCATCACCAGGAATTGGTGTAGGTTTTGGAGTAGCAGTTGGTGCAACTGTAGGAATAGCTGTTGGGCTTGGTGTAGCTGTTGGTTCTACAGTTGTAGTAGGAATAGGTGTT
>JAGAQI010000080.1 GCA_017622795.1 Lachnospiraceae bacterium | reverse complement strand
GCAAGAGAGTGAAGGAAGTTGTAGATGGTAAGAAGGTTATCGTTTATGATGAAGTAGAAAAGGAAATCAAGAAGGATTCCGCTTCCAGACTTCACGCTAGAAAGCAGATGGCTAAGTTCTTATACAACGTAACAGAAGTTCCAACTGAAGCAGCTGGAAAGAAGAAGAACACAAAGAAGGTTGACATGACTGATAAGTTATTCAACGAAATCGCTCCTAAGTATGCAGGCCGTAACGGTGGTTACACAAGAATCGTTAAGATTGGTCAGCGTAAGGGCGATGCTGCTATGGAAGTAATCATCGAACTTGTTTAATCCATAGAGGCAAACTTTTACATCAAATGCGTAACGCATAACAAACAGCAAATTAAAATCCGGTAGGTGAAAGCCTGCCGGATTTTTTATGCTATTCGATGATTCGACAAATTCGATAAAATATTCTGGATTTTGTCGAGTGATTCGATGAAATTTTGTCGAGTAACTCGACAAAACTATATCGAATTGGTTGACAGAAGATGAAACGGCGGTTATATTTGATTTATGGAAATAGAGTATAATCGGAGGAATACATGAAAGTGACATTAGTAGTGCCGTGCTACAACGAAGAAAAGAATGTTGCATTGTTTTATGAAGTTGCAGAAGCGGCCTTTCAAAATAAAAAAATAGAGTATGATATTGTGTTTGTCAATGACGGCAGCAAGGATAATACCTATAAAGAGCTGAAAGCACTTTTTACAGCACATTCGGACAAGGTATCGGTTATTAACCTGTCCAGAAACTTCGGCAAAGAAGCGGCCATTCTGGCGGGCTTAAAACGTGCCTCCGGCGATTATATCGCCCTGGTGGATGCAGACCTGCAGCAGCGTCCGGAAATTGTGGTGGATATGGTAAATTATCTGGAAGAGCACGAGGAATATGATGTGGTAGCAGCTTATCAGGAACATCGCATCGAAGGCAAGCTTATGTCCGGCGTAAAGAAGATGTTTTATTCTCTAATTAACAAGGTATGCGACATTGAGTTTTATGCCGGAGCCAGTGATTTCAGAACCTTCCGCCGTACTGTGGCAGAAGCATTGATTAACATGCCGGAGTATCACCGTTTTTCTAAGGGATTGTTTTCCTGGATTGGATTTAATACCCATTACCTGCCATATGTGGCAGAGGAGCGCAATGCCGGCGAAACCAAATGGTCCGTAAAAAAGCTTATGAAATATGCCCTGGAAGGCTTCATGTCCTTTACCACCATGCCGCTCCGGTTTGCTACTTATCTTGGCATGATTGTATCGGTATGTGCAGTGCTCTACATGCTTTTCGTAATTATCAAAACATTGGTATTTGGCGAAGCGGTGCCGGGTTATCCGACCATCGTTACACTGATACTGTTCCTTAGCGGTGTACAGCTGCTGATTCTAGGCATCTTAGGTGAATATCTGGCAAGAATTTATGTGCAGGGAAAAGGACGGCCGGTGTATATTGAGAAGGAGTTTTTGCACGGGAGTAAGGAAGAAAGTGAGAAATAAATTGGAAAGATAGGAATCATTATGAAAGCTTAAATAGAAAGTTTTCGTAGTGATTCTTTTTTATTGACAACTATACTCCTTTGGGAGTATAGTTAAAATGAAGGGTGGGATATATATGATAAAAAAATTGTATCATGGTTCGTCCAATATTATAGAAAAACCGGTATTCGGTTATGGTAAAAAATATAATGATTATGGTCTTGGCTTTTACTGCACAGATTCTATTGAAATGGCAAAAGAGTGGGGAGTAAGTTTAAACCAGGACGGTTATGCTAATTGTTATGAATTGGATTGCACAGGACTTACTATTTTAGATTTGAATGATTCAAAGTACTGTATTTTACACTGGCTGGCAGTTCTGTTGAAAAACCGTGAATTTGATAGTACATCAGCCTTGGCAGCAGAAGCAAAAGAATATTTGCTGAAAAATTTCTCGGTGAACTATGAAGAATATGATGCCATTATCGGATATCGTGCAGATGACAGTTATTTTTCCTTTGCACAGGATTTTGTCAATGGTACCATATCTTTCCGCCAACTGAACAATGCCATGCATCTTGGAAAGCTTGGGCAGCAGTTTGTATTAAAGAGTAAAAATGCATTTGATAGCATAAAATTTAAAGGGTATGAAACCGCAGAATATGATATATGGTATCAAAAGAAGATGCTCAGGGATAAAACTGCCCGACGGGAATATTTTGATGTGGAACGTAATAAGCGCCAGCGTGGAGATATTTACATTATGCAGATTATGGATGAGGAGATGAAGGCAGATGATTTGCGCTTACGATAAAGTATATTTGGATAAAGCCCGTACTGCCCTGGGCAGAATGCTGGACTTTGCAGTATATGATTTAAAATATAATCTAACATATTTTTTTGATTTATTTATATCTTCCGGCGTAGCTGAACGCTTTGGGCGAGGAGATTTTACCCTCCTGGTAGGGAAATCCGGTGTGGAGCTTGCCTATGAGGTTTTGGAACGTTCAGGAATTGACTATGAGAGAGTAAAGGTAAATTACACAGCAAACCGCAGCGAGGAATATTGGACTGGCTGGGCACTGGCATACTATCAGTGGGAAACAGCTCTTTCCTTTGAAGAAATTGTAAATGTTGTCCCTATTGCAGAAATATGTGTGATGTATTCACCGTATCATGAGATGCATATACAAAGCTTTGTGGACCGAATGAATGCTTATTACCGGGCCCTGCAGCCGCAAACCAATTTGAAGAAGATGCGACAAAAGGCAGGCTTCAGCCAAAGCGAACTGGCAGAGGTTTCTGGTGTTCCGCTACGAACCATTCAGCAGTATGAGCAACGCCAGAAGAACATCAACAAGGCGCAGGTGGAATACTTGTTGATGCTGGCGCAGGCACTTTGTTGTAAGGTGGAGGATTTAGTGGAGAAGGTGGAGTAATATTTGGGGAATAAGCAATAAAAGAATTTTGTGATTTATTTAGTGAAAACGGTCGGAATTCTGTGAAAAAACGATAGAAAATAACGGGAATTTTGTGATTGGTGGTTGTAAACCATATTCTAAAGAGATTTTTAAGAGAAAAGCTATAAGGTAGAATAGAAAGGTAATAACAAACAGAACCCCATCAAAGGTAAGTGATATTACGTGCTTACGTTTGATGGGGCTATTTTATTTGGTAAATTCTTTTACCAAATCTATAACTATATTCAGCTGATTATCAGTAAGTAAATGTAAATCATATTCTAATTGTTTTGTCTTTTCCGGATTCGGATTCTCGTATGAGAAAAATTCCTGTGGAGATATGTTGAAATACTCACATATATAAAAGAAAACAGTCATGGAAGGGAGCGCTTTTCCGTTTTCAATATTATTTATATAACTTGCATTTTGGCCGATGGAAAGACTCATATCTCTGGCTGAAACACCATGCTTTACTCTGAGTTGGGTTAGTCTTGCGATAAATTCTTCTGGTTGCATGAGAATACCTCCTTATGTAGTTTAGTGTATACTACATAATACTGAAAAATGTAGGAATGAATCCTTAATTGTTGTTGAAATAGCGGAAATAAAGTGGTATAATTTAGAAAATGACGGAAATAAAGCGACAAAAGATGAAAACATAAGGAGGATTTGTTATGAAGAAGAAAATAATAGCATGGTTTTTATTGTTTGCAATGATGATTGCACTTGTGCCGGCAGGAAGTGTGCAGGCGGCAGAAAAAGAATTGTATTTGGCATATCAAAAAACAGGATATGGAGAGACCGTAACTTCATTGGAGGAAGTATGGAGAGAAGATTATAAGGTGACAGAATTGTTTTTAAATCAAGGGGAAACCGTTGACCTGTGCTTTATAAATGCTTCTTTTTGGAAAAACCCTAAATGGACATCTAGTAATACAAAAGTAGCAACTGTAAATAGTGCAGGTGTGATTACAGCAGTTTCACCTGGAGAAGCAGAGATAACGTTAACATATACAAAAAAAATAACAGGAAAAAAAATATCTGCTTCAGCAAAAGTTTATGTTGGCGAAGATAATTGGGATATTTATATTGCTGCAAGTGGAATGACTACACATTTAGATACTTATGAAATAAAAGTAGGAAGTATAATTTATTTAGATTTGTTTGAAGAAAAGTTAAATACAAACATGGAGAATCGCAGTACATATGCTGCGCAACCATGGGTACATGTAGATTGGAAATGTTCTGATGAATCAATTGTGGATATTGCTGGTTTAAGTTCTCAGAGTTTGCGGGCTTTGAAACCAGGAAAAGTTATACTTACAGCTGAAATAGAGAATTCTGTGTTAGGCACGTCTATTATAAAGAAAGTATGTATTACAGTAACAGAAGCAGCATATAAGGAAACGACAAATTGGGAAAACCCATATTACTTAATGTATGGAGAAAATTATAAGAGAGTATTTCAGACTGTTGCTTTGGGTTCGACGGGGGATATAGAAATTGATTTATTAGATGATGCCTGGAAAGCCTGGGCTGATAAGATGCAGACTATTAATATCAGTGGTTTTGGAGAATTGGCGGATCTTACAAATGGATTATCAATAGCTTTTGAAGGTATTTTAAATGGAAAAAAGTATAAGACGGAGGAAAGTCATAGAGAAGCTATATTATATTTAATACAAGAAATGACAGTGAATGAAGGCTTGAATGAGCATTATGTAAATAATGTAAAAGATGCACTAGAGAAAGCAAAAGGATTGGTTTCAGAGGTGAAAAATGTGCAAGATTTTTCTGATGCATTAGAAAAAATAGAAAATGCGGGCCTGAAAATTCCTAAAACAGAGCAAAATGCTATTACCAAGTACATAATGAATGATGCGGCTGGAGATATTAAGAAGGTTCTTTCGGAAGGTGTTACCATTGCGGAATATATGGCGTTAACTATGTGTTTATATGAAATGGATTGCAAGATATTAGATGAACTTCAAAAATGTTCTAAACCTGGAGAAGTCCTATATGAAGATGTCGAGTTGATTCGTGCAGAAAAGGCGAAGAATCCGGAAGATTATTTTAAAGAAAAATATTGCAGTGATGTTTTTGTAAGAGCTGCGGTTAAGGCATTAGTAAAACTTGCAGGTAAAGAAGCAATGGGCGTATTAAGTGCGACTGGTGATTTAATCACTATGATGATTGATATGGCAGGAGTACCAAAACTCTCTACTATTACTAAAGCTACCTATCTTATGGAGTACACATCGTGTGTGCGAGGAAAGGTTGACGAGTTAAGAACAGATCTACAGGACAATTATTTCACCTATTCCGATGAGGAGCTGCAAGAAAAGATTGATGAATATGAATTGGCATATAGAATATACCTTTCCGTAATGCAAATCATGATACATACAGTTTGGAAAGAATTGGATTTGAAATATTATGGTGAACTATATGATGATAATGCAAAAATAGGAAGTGATTATAGTTTTGACTCTCATATTTCAACAGCAATGGCTTGGTATTATAACCAAAATCCGACAGCGCAAGAAAGGGAAACTGTTGAGCAGGAATATGAAAAGCAGGATACTTCAGGGGAAGATATTTCAGAAATGAGCGTTGTAGATAAAATGGACCGACTGTATGAATTGCTTGGAAAGAAATACTGCACTGTAAATCAAAAGTCATGTACAACTACGAGAGAACCTTCGCATGGTTGCCCTAATTGCAATATGCATGATATTGCGAATACTACCTGGTTTAAGAAGCTGTTTGGTACGGTAAATGTGGATAATTTCCCAGAACATGATGTGAATTCTTCCAGACGAGATCATACAGGGCAGTCCTGCTTTGGTTTTGCCTGTTTTGCCCAGTGGTATTTATATGCGGATAGCAATACAGATAAAGTTGTAGCAGAGCAAATTGCTTCTGTAAAATTCAATAAAGCTAATATGGAGAAATACGTTCAACAGGGTGATATTGTTCGCGTAAATGGACATTCTGTATTAGTTTATTCAATTGAGAAAAACGGTTTAATGGTAATTGATTGCAACTGGAACAGTGGAGGACAGTTAAACTGTCTCGTACAGAAACATCTTCTTTCTTATAGCAATGAGAACTATGCAGGCCATACAGCATACATAAATCGTGTAACTGGTAAAACCGATGGAATAGCGACTTCTTCTGAGATTTTTGAAACTTTAGAATTAGAAAGTAATGAGGGTGTGCTGGATTTGTCTTCTAAAGGCTGGAGCTCTTATAATGTTGGATTAGATAAAGATATGTATGCGGATAAGGCATATACAATTTACGATGGTGCTGCGTTGGAGCTTCTCGGAAAATATAAGAATTCTAAGGGGAATATAGTATATCATGTTTATTCTTCTGATTTAAAAATGGAGTGTTATATTGCGGCAAGCTATGTAAAGGAAGGAAATAAGGAGTCTTCAAAACCAACGCCAAAGCCAACCGCAACACCAAAGCCAACCGCGACACCAAAGCCAACGGCAACACCGAAGCCAACGGCAACGCCAAAGCCAACGGCAACACCGAAGCCAACGGCAACGCCAAAACCAACAGCAACTCCGGTGCCAACGGCAACGCCAAAACCAACAGCAACTCCGGTGCCAACAGCAACGCCAAAACCAACGGCAACACCAAGCCCAACACCTCAGCCGGACAATAAGTTATATGGTACAGTGGATTTATCTGCGACAACATGGAGCAGTTACAATGTTGGATTGGATAAAGATATGTATGCAGATAAGGCATACAATATTAAGAACAATGCCAAATTGGAAATTTTGGGTGAATATACAAACGCAAAGGGAAATAAAGTATACCATGTATATTCTTATGACTTAAAGATGGAGTGCTATATCGGAGCTAAATATGTCAGAGTAGATTACTCAAATAAGGAGATGTATGGTAGTTTGGATTTATCGGCAGCAGGATGGAATAGTTATAATGCGGGATTGGATAAGAACATGAATGCAGATAAAGCGTATAATATTCCAAATGGTGGCAAGCTGAAGATTTTGGCAAAACATGTAAGTAATAAGGGAAATTATATATATGAAGTATATTCATATGATTTAGACATGATTTGTTTTGTGTCTGCTAAATATGTAAAAATTGATTGATAATTATTTTAAATTGCCGATACCGATTAGGTGTCGGCAATTTTAGTTATTAGGTAATCTGCTTACAGCATATATGTTTTGATTCGAAAAAACAGGAGGGTTAGGACTTTTCCCTTGTACATTCCACGATTTTGTGCTATCATAAACCTCATAATGCGTTACTAGGCATTTTTGCCATGCACTCTATCCTGTAACGATATCGTGCATGCCAACCCGAAGTAAAGGACAAACTAATTCCATGAAAAAAATGATTGAATCAAAAAACTTAGTATTTGAATATATCCGCCGTGACGAAGAAGGCAACGTAGACGGCATCATCCGGGCGGTGGACGGTGTGACACTGGACATTCAGCCGGGCGATTTTGTGGCCATTTTAGGACACAACGGTTCCGGTAAGTCTACCATTGCCAAGCAGATTAATGCCATTTTGGAGCCGACGGAAGGGTATTTATATGTGGATGGCAAGGATGTGTCCGACCATGACAAGCTGTGGGAGGTTCGCCAGACCGCAGGCATGGTGTTCCAAAATCCGGATAACCAGATTATCGCGTCTGTGGTGGAAGAGGACGTGGCCTTCGGACCGGAAAACCTTGGCGTGCCGACGGAAGATATCTGGGTGCGGGTGGAAGAAGCTCTGCGGGCAGTCGGTATGTTGGAATACCGTACCCATTCCCCAAACAAGTTGTCCGGCGGTCAGAAGCAGCGTGTGGCAATTGCGGGCATTATGGCAATGAAACCGAAGTGTATTGTGCTGGATGAGCCAACAGCCATGCTTGACCCAAACGGCCGTAAGGAAGTGATTAAAACGTTGCATGAGTTAAACGCGAAAGAAAATGTAACCGTGCTTTTAATTACCCATTACATGGATGAAGTAATCGGGGCAGATCGTGTTATCGTCATGGATGAAGGAAAAATTGTGATGCAGGGTACCCCACGGGAAGTATTTTCCCAGGTAGAAAAGTTAAAGTCCTACCGTTTGGACGTGCCGCAGGTAACAGAGCTTGCCTGGGAGCTTAAGAAAGCGGGAATGCCGCTTCCGAACGGCATCCTAACAGTAGAAGAATTTACGGAGGCATTGAAACAATGTCAATAGTGTTAGATCATGTCAATTACACATACAGTGCAGGAACGGCTTATGAAAAGCATGCCTTGAAAGACATCAATCTGGTGATTCCGGACGGTCAGTTTATCGGCCTGATTGGGCATACCGGTTCCGGTAAGTCTACGCTGATTCAGCATCTGAACGGGTTGATTAAAGCCACCGGCGGTGCCATTTATTACGATGGACACGACATTTATGATGATGATTTCAGCAAGAAGGAGCTGCGCACCAAAGTAGGTCTGGTATTCCAGTATCCGGAGCATCAGTTGTTTGAAACTACCGTGGTAAAGGATGTGGAATTTGGTCCGAAGAACATGAAGCTTCCTCAGCTGGAAGTGCAGATGCGCACCTTTGAAGCTATTAAAATGGTGGGTATTTCCGAAGAACTCTACGATGCATCCCCGTTTGAACTTTCCGGCGGACAAAAGCGCCGTGTGGCGATTGCCGGAGTCCTTGCCATGAAGCCGGAGGTGCTTGTGTTAGATGAGCCGACGGCCGGGCTTGACCCGATGGGCCGGGACGAGATTTTGGACCAGATTGCAGCCATTCAGAAGGAACGTGGTATCACCGTTATTTTGGTTTCCCACAGCATGGAGGATGTGGCAAAGTATGTGGAACGTCTTATTGTGATGGACCATGGCAGCGTGCAGTACGACGGCACTCCAAAGGAAGTATTTTCCCACTATAAGGAGCTGGAAGCTATGGGGCTGGCAGCACCGCAGGTGACCTATGTGATGGAAAATCTCAAGGCACAGGGGATGAATGTGGGAGATGCTACAACTGTAGAAGAGGCAAAAAATGAGATTTTAAGGGCTTGGAAGAAAATATAAAGAGTATTTGAGGCAGTAACAATGATACGAGATATTACCATCGGACAGTATTATCCGGCAGATTCCGTGTTGCACCGTCTTGACCCGAGAGTCAAACTGGTGGGAACCTTAACCTTCCTGATTTCACTGTTTTTGTTTAACAATTTAATCGGTTATGTAATTGCAGGGCTTTTCCTGGCAACCATGATAAAGATATCCAAGGTGCCGTTTTCTTTTATTGTAAGAGGCTTGAAGACCATTGTAATATTAATGCTGTTTACCGTGGTGTTCAATTTGTTCTTAACGGACGGTACGGTGCTTTGGCAGTGGAAATTTATTAAGATAACCATCGAAGGTATCCAAACAGCAATCTTTATGGCGTTACGGCTTACCTTCTTAATCATCGGTTCATCTTTGATGACATTAACTACAACTCCAAATCAGTTGACGGACGGTCTGGAAACCGGCTTGGCACCTTTAAAGAAGCTTCACTTTCCGGTACATGAAATTTCCATGATGATGTCGATTGCGCTTCGTTTTATTCCGATTTTGCTGGAGGAAACCGACAAAATCATGAAGGCGCAGCAGGCAAGAGGTGCGGACTTTGAAGAAGGAAAGCTGATGGAGCGTGTAAAGGCCTTGGTGCCGATGCTGGTGCCGCTGTTTGTATCGGCGTTTCACCGGGCAAACGACCTTGCCATGGCCATGGAAGCAAGATGCTACCGCGGTGGGGAGGGCAGAACCCGCATGAAACCGTTAAAATATTCAAAGCGTGACGGTATGGCTTATTTGTGCCTGGTGGCATATTTAGTTGTTCTGGTGGCGACAACACGGCTTTGGATGCTGTTTGTGGCATGAATCATTTAATAGAGAATATGAGGAGTCTATGAAGCGTATTATGATTGTGGTAGCCTATGAGGGCACCAAGTACTGCGGATGGCAGTCCCAGCCGAATCAGATTACGGTGGAAGAGGTTATCAACCGGGAGCTGTCCAGGCTGTTAAATGAAAATATTGAGGTTATCGGTGCCAGCCGTACCGACTCCGGTGTGCATGCCATGGGCAACGTGGCAGTGTTTGATACGGAAACCAGAATCCCTGCGGAAAAGATTTGCTATGCCTTAAATCACAGTCTGCCGGAGGATATTGTGGTGCAGTCCTCCCGTGAGGTTCCCCTCGATTTTCATCCAAGACATTGCGACAGTATTAAGACTTATGAATATAAAATTTGGAATGCGGATTTTATCCAGCCGTTCAACCAGAAGTATACCCATTTTGTATATAAAAATCTGGATGTGGAGGCAATGCGCCGGGCAGCAAGGGATTTTATCGGTACCCATTGCTTTACCAGCTTTTGTTCTACCCATACCCAGGTACAGGACCATGTAAGAACCATTTACTCTCTGGATATCCTGCAGGAAGACCACCTGCTTACCATCCGCATCCGAGGCAACGGTTTCCTTTATAATATGGTGCGAATTATTGCCGGAACATTGATTAAAATTGGCATGCATGAAATGAGCGATTCCTGTGTACCCTCTATGATAGAGGCAAAAAACAGGGAAGCGGCAGGTCCGACGGCACCGGCACAAGGATTGACGCTGGTAGGTATTGAGTATCCACACCTACAATAAGAAAGTATCTCACTGTTCAAAAGAAAATGCCTCTGAGTAAATCAGGGGGTACATAAGCTCCCGGAAGCGAGGTAAGCATGAAAGGGAGTTTGTTGTGGAAGTTTATGTATTTATTTTGCGCTATGGCGGGAATGCTGGCAGGGTATGGAGTGTTTACCCTGACAAGCAGCGATAGCGTAAAACAGAATACGAATACAAAAGATAACACGCTGGTCCGGGAAGCCGGAGACAGCGTGTTTTTTGATAAAGATGAGGAGACACAAAAACAGCATTCCATAGTACAGACACCGGTGGAGCCTGTGCTGCCACCGGTTACTGCAGCGCCGGGGGAACCTTCACCAACAGAAAAAGACAAGGTGGTTGAATTTCCGCAGCCAACTTTAGTTCCGGCAGAAACTTTGGTGGTACCAATGGTAACAATGTCGCCAATGCCAACAGAAATTCCGTCGGTAACAGTATCTCCGGAAGTGACAGAAGCACCTGCAGATGTTTCGGAGGACAAGCTTCCTTCGTTAGGGCAGCAGTGGGCTTACACGGGCGAAAAAGTACCAAAGCTTCCGATGGCTCCTGTTGCAGAGCCGGCACAGGAAGCTCCGGCAACGCAGGTAATAACATACCCTGCACACATTTTCGGTCAAACTCCGGTGATTAACCGCTCTGATACGCATGTCAGCTATTTTGAATTTTGTTATGATTTAGTTTCTATGATGGAGTCTGAGGTGGCTGCCCGTGGCCTGAATATGAATGCCTTGATGACGAAATTTGCATTGAAAGCATTGTTCTGTGGTGTGGATATCGAGAAGTTGGATATTAACGCACCGATTCCAAGACGCCTTGCTGCCCTTTGCCTGTGGCTGGCGGCCCAGGTGTTAAATGAGAGCGGCTGTGATACTTCTGCTAAAAGTGCCGGTACGTATGTAACCGATATTTCCGGCTGTACCGCATCGGAGAAAAAGGCAGTTGCTTATCTGTATGAGTCTGGTATTTTAGATGGCTTCCAGAAACCGGGGCAGAAGTTTTATCCGGATGCGGGACTGCAAACCGGGTCGGGAAGTAAGTGGTTGACCGCAGTAAAAAAGTGCTGGAAATAAAGCGAAACATAGGATAAACTAAGAAAAAACAGCTGTCGGAAGTGTCTGAAAATAAAGAAAATTCTCAGACACGGTTAAAAATCACTCCACAAAGGATTAAACACCATATATTTAAAGAAAAAATGAAAAAAACTTTTAAAAAAGGTAAAATTATTGTTGACAATTGTGTGACCCTTCGATATAATGTAATACGTTGGCGCCAAATGAGGTTTGGTGCATTTAATGTGACTTATGAGCCTGTTTATTACAGTATCATATAACAGAAGATTTTAAGGAGGATTACGCAATGAAGACTTTTATGGCAAGCCCAGCTACCATTGAAAGAAAGTGGTACGTAGTTGATGCTGAAGGTCAGACATTAGGTCGTCTCGCAGCAGAAGTTGCTAAGGTTTTAAGAGGCAAGAACAAGCCAATTTTCACACCACACGTTGATACAGGTGACTATGTTATCGTTGTTAACGCTAGCAAGATTAAGGTAACCGGTAAGAAGATGGATCAGAAGATCTACTACAATCACTCCGATTACGCAGGTGGTATGAGAGAAACCACATTAAAGGAACTTATGGCTAAGGATTCCGCTGAAGTTATCAAGCTTGCAGTTAAGGGAATG